>JBBQQP010000005.1:0-33148 GCA_038215675.1 Chitinophagales bacterium
TTTACCACACCTGTCAATCCAAAAAACACAACACCCCGTGTTGCCAATTTAGGTGGATATAATACAAGTGGTTCGGTGCGAACACCTACCAACACAAAAACGGGTAACGCACCAGTTAGGAATTATAGTACTACCAATAAAGGCAGCGCAGTAGGCAATGTACTCCGCCAGATCATTACACCATCTAATAACAATAATACAAACTACAGCAACAGTAATTCAAGGAGTAATTCCTCGTCCAATAATAATTCCAACAATAACTCCTCGAATAATACACGCTCTTACACACCTTCGAGCAGTAGCAGTTCCTCTTCAGGCAGTAGTTCGTCATCTGGCAGCGGTGGTGTTTCAAGACCCCCGAGAGGTGGTGGAAATTAATCAGATAAAGAGTTAAACTAATTTATAATTCGGTGACGGCAAGTAATAACAGCCGTCAACTTTAAATACTATTGTCATGAAAAAATATTTACTAATACCTGCACTCTTCATCAGCACCCTGCTTTTTGCTCAGATACCGGAGGATGTACTACGACAATCTTTTTTTCCACAAAACGGAACTGCCCGCAGTCTTGCCATTGGCGGAGCGATGGGTTCGCTTGGCGGTGATATTAATTCCATTTTTGTAAACCCGGCCGGATTGGGAAATTATAAAACGGGCGAATTTGTTTTTACCCCGGGATTTTTTATGAATTCTAATAAGACAGAATTTAGAGACACCCAAAATAAAAACAAAAAAAACAATTTTGCATTGGGCCCTATCGGTCTTGTCTTTGGATCTCCATTTAGATATGATGCAACAAGCAGCCAGGCATTTAGCCTGGCTTTTACGCAGGTTGCCAACTACAATAATAGTGTTCAATACAATGGTTTAAATAACTTTAGTTCGTACAGCGAACAATTTGCAGAGCAGGTTGCTAAAAGTGGACTTGAATTAAATGATGCGATGAATCTACCTCAGTTTGCATACGGAGTTGGTCCTGCCCTTTTCACTTATCTGGTTGATACTTTTCGTGTAAACGGAGGGCTGCAGGTGAGAGGTTTGCCAGAAAATATATTGGATGCGGGACAGGCACTTCGCCAGCAGAGCACCATTAATACAAAAGGGGGATTGTATGAATTAGCATTAGGATACGCCATTAATAAAAAAGATAAATTTCAATTTGGTTTTAGTGTTGGGATTCCAATAATGAACTATTCAAATAGCACTACTTTTCAGGAAAATGACACCTCGTCCAATAAACTAAATGGATTTAATTCATTTACATACACAGATGACTACACTACCAGGGGAGTAGGCCTGAATGCAAAAATTGGTATCATGTTTAAACCGGTTGAACGTATTCGGCTGGGACTTGCGCTACACACTCCTACTTTCATGGCTTCTTTAAAAGATATTAGAACTTCATCATTGAATGTCGACACTGAAAATTATGAAGGAGTAGAAAGTGTAACGTCCCAAACCTTTACCAATGGCCAGCCTGGTGAGAGTCAATACAGTATGCTTACACCTTTAAAAGTGATGGTGAGCGGAAGTTATGTATTGAGAGAAATTGAGGATGTAAGAAAGCAAAAAGGATTCATTACAGCCGATATTGAATATGTGAACCACAAAGGATCTAACTTTTACAGTGCCAACGAGGCGCCAACAGAAAATGAAAAAGGATATTATAAAGAATTGAATAAAGTAATAAAAGATCAATATAAAGGTAATTTCAATTTCAGGTTAGGTGGCGAATTAAAATTCAATACTATCATGACCCGGTTGGGGTTTGCTTACTATACCAACCCCTACAAGGATAAAGAGTTGAAGGCAAACAGAGCTCTTGTAAGCGGAGGTTTAGGCTATCGCCATAAAGGAATTTTTATTGATCTTACTTATATCTATGCCATGAGTAAAGATGTAAATTTTCCTTATCGTTTAGAAGACAGGGCCAACACATTTGCAAGCATTAATAACAACCGTGGAAATATTGTTGCAAGCGTAGGGTTTAAATTCTAAAAATTAAACGAATGAGACTCCAGTAAAATAAAATTAAATGTGCCGGATTTTATCCGGCATTTTTTATTAGTTGCATCACCTGGTTAAAATCCGGATTACACCAACGAATTGTGCCATCTTTTTTAAACCAGGTCATTTGACGCTTGGCATAATGACGGGTATTTATTTTAATGGCGTCAATCGCTTCTGCCAAAGAAAGTTTGCCATCTAAGTGGTCGAACAACTCCCTATAGCCTACTGTTTGCAGGGCATTCAGGTGTTGCAGCGATTGCAGCTGTTCAACTTCTTCAGGCAATCCGGCAGAAATCATGTTGTCTACCCGAAGGTTAATTTGATGATAGAGTTGTTCTCGTGGTAACTCTAATCCTACCTGAATAATGTTGAATTGCCGTTGAATTTTTTTTTGTGTTTGAAAATCAACTATCGATTTACCTGTTGACAGTTTAACTTCAAGAGCACGTATAAGTCTCCGGGGGTTCTTGATTTCACCCGATGCAAAGTAAACCGGATCTTGTAGTCTAACTTTTTGCTGTAACCAGTCCAGCCCTTTAGCATGGTAGTTCGCAATAATTTCGTCTCTTATCCCTTGTAAGATTGCCGGCACTTCATCTATGCCATAACAAAAAGATTTTATATAAAGGCCAGTACCTCCTACTATAATCGCAGTATCCTGATTGTTAAAAACTTTTTCCACTTTCTCCAGTGCATATTTTTCAAATACGGCGGCATTTACAATTTCGTGAACGGAATGGGAACTTATAAAATAATGATGGACTGCCGCTAGTTCATCCGGAGTTGGCTTGGCAACACCAATGTTTAGTTCTTTAAAACACTGGCGGCTATCTGCAGAAATAATATCAGTATTGTATTGTTTCGCTAATTGAATGGCGAGTGAGGTCTTCCCTGCTGCCGTGGGGCCTACGATAACAATGCAAGTCTTTTTAATGGAAAATGATTTAAAGGATAATTGATGAGCTTTTCAAAATAAGATTTAATTCAATATTGATGTTGCGGTAATAATTAAACTACCGCCTATTTTATAGGATGATGTTGTAAACCACCAGATATTGTTATAAACACAAACTGGTTTTATTAAAAATATTACAAAATCAAAACGGGTTAAAATAATAATAAGATTGTTCATCAAATCATTATCAGTTAACCCGTTTTCAACTATGTGTTCAACTAAAATTCTTCTGCAGCTTCTTCACCTGTTGTATCTTCTTCAGATTCTGTAGCATTGCCATCTTCATCTTCTTCGCTAAACCCCTGTAGCAATGCGGCACTGTTGAGGTCATATTTTTCCTCTACTTCTGCCAGACGGCTATCTACCAGGCCTTTGGTGCCATATTGTGATGGAGCAATTCCTTCTGTTCGGATGCAGGATGGATAAATGATTTTTTTATTCTCTTCTTTATCTACATTTATGAGTTCCACCATAAATGTCCAGAGCTTATTAAAATCATACACATAAATGAACTTCTGATTGGGATCTTTTATTTCAGAACCCATGGTTACATTAGCCATTATCAGTGGATCAACCTTGTAGGATTTTTCTTTATATTTTTCCAACGAAATTTCCCTGCCTCTTGACCAGGTGTCATTGCTGCGATAGAAGGTAGCCTTGTGCTTGCTGTCGAACTCGTAACTTTTTAAAATACAATGATGCAGATCCGCAAAATTTTGCGTGTGCTTGATAACCACATCTCTGTAGATGCTTTCATCGTCTTCCCAATAAACCCTGAATCGTAAAATAGCCATACAACGAAATTAGTAATAAGAAATGATAAATTTAAAGTGTAATTGGGAATTGATAATTGAGAACGGGTTTGTTCATTATATATCGAATTACAAAGCACGCTTCAATATAAATAAAAATATCGTTTTGTGTGTTTTAATGTAGTGAAAAATCTAAAAAACGCACAGGCTGAAAATTTGCTGTTAACCATAGATCGATTTTACAGCCCAAGTTCTTTCGCCTTAGCCAGCATAAATTCAAGCGCTGCATCATAACTATTTGGAATCTGTCCATCCAGGATAGCATCCCTTATAGCATTTTTCAAATCGCCAATAATGCGTCCAGGCGGCAGATTGAACCTTTTCATGATCATTTCCCCGGTAATAGGCGGTTGCCAGTTGCGCAATTGGTCGCTTGCTTCTACCTCAGCACAACGCATGCGCACCATTTCAAAATTCTCCAGATAACGCTTCACTTTTTGCTTGTTCTTAGACGTAATATCTGCATTGCACAGCGTTATCAATGCATCAAAATCCTCCCCTGCATCAAATAATAATCTCCGGATTGCCGAATCTGTAATGTTCTCTTTTGTTAAACCAATCGGACGCAAATGCATCTCCACTAACTTGCGAACAAATTTCATTTTTTCATTTTGCGGCAATTTTAGCTGGCCAAAAATTTTAGGTACCATCCTTCCGCCCAATACCTCGTGCCCGTGAAAAGTCCAGCCATGCCCTTCTTCAAATTTCTTGGTGGCAGGCTTGGCAATGTCGTGCAATACTGCGGCCCATCGAAGCCAAAGATCATTGGTGTTTTCACAAATATTGTCCACTACCTGTAATGTGTGATAAAAGTTATCCTTATGCCCTTTTCCATCAATATATTCAGCACCAGCCAAATCAACCATTTGCGGAAAAATTATTTTAAGCAACCCACTTTTGTACAACAGATCAAAACCAATAGATGGCTTTTTACATAGTAAAATTTTGTTCAGCTCCTCTGCAATTCGTTCGCCGCTAACGATTTTGATGCGATCTGTATTTTTAGTGATGGCTTCAAATGTTTTTTCCTCAATAACATAATTCAACTGGGCAGCAAAACGGATCGCCCGCATCATCCGCAACGGATCGTCGCTAAAAGTAAGCGATGGATCCAATGGGGTTTGCAGGATTTTATTTTCAATATCGGTGATGCCGTTGAACGGATCTATTAAATCACCGTAATCGTTTTTATTGAGGCTGATCGCAAGGGCATTAATGGTAAAATCCCGCCTGTTCTGGTCATCCTCCAATGTACCGGTTTCTACCATTGGCTTCCTGCTATCGTAATTGTAACTCTCTTTGCGGGCGCCCACAAATTCTATTTCAAGATCGGCTACTTTTATTTGCGCCGTTCCAAAGTTTTTAAAAAAACTGACTGAAGGCCTGGGTTTAAACTTTTGGGCAACGGCATGGGCGAGTTCAATCCCATCGCCGAGGCAAACAATATCCATGTCTTTGGTGGGTCTGCCAATAATAGAATCACGTACAAAACCTCCAATCAGATAACATTGCACCTGCAGGGATTGAGCAGCCTCGGCAATCTTCCTAAATATCAGCAACTCGTTATCTGTGCACTTAATAAACATAACCTGCAAAAATAAGTGCTAAGGTTCAGGCTACAAGGGATTGTTGTTAAAAATAAATTCAGCAATACTTGTAGGTTTACAGAGAGCAGCGCACGATTTACACTAAAATCAATATTTTTTGTATGAATTAAAATAAATACTGCCGAAATGCATACACTATAATTTTTCAAGTTTGATTTTTATAAAGAAAAAGACTCCCTCGATATCTTAGCATTGATTATAAACCGGAACTAAAAAGGATTTTGATCCCATAGTTGTATAAAGGTTAATGAATACATGATCAAATTTTTCTTTCGGCACTAATGTTGTCAATTGAGACATCCACATAAAACCAACGTAGAAAACAAATGGTTTTGACATTTTGACCTTATTTAAAAAATTATGAACAGAACGAACTATTTCCAGGGACCCGAAGAAGAAATGGAGTTTATGCCTATCATTCCATTAAATGAAGATGACAGCGATGATTCAGACACACTAACGATTCCAGCCGAATTGCCCTTGCTTCCGCTGCGCAACACGGTTCTTTTTCCCGGTGTAGTTTTACCCATTACTGTAGGCAGAGATAAGAGTATAAAGGCGGTGAATGATGCTTACAAGGCTGACAAATTGATAGGAGTGATAGCGCAAAAAGACAGTGGTGTGGAGGAACCAACCGTAAGTGACCTGGAAGAAATAGGAACGATAGCAAAAATTGCCAAGTTGATTAAGATGCCGGATGGCGGCACTACCATCATCATCCAGGGAAAAAGACGTTTTAAGATTGACGAAATCACCAGCGAAGACCCTTATTTTAAAGCTAAAATTCATTCGCTTGAGGAAGAAGTGCTAAAGGATGACAATGATTTTAATGCCATGGTGGGCAGTATTAAGGATTTAGCAGGACAGATTGTGCAAATTTCACCCAACTTGCCAAGCGAAGCTGCTATCATTTTAAAGAATATCGAAAACCCCGCATTCCTGATTCATTTTGTAAGCAGCAATTTAAATAGTGATATCAAAGATAAACAGCGGCTGCTGGTGATCAATAATATTAAAGCAAGGGCAGAATTACTGATGAATTTGATGCAAACAGAACTGCAATACACTGAACTTAAAAATAAAGTAACCAATAAAACCCGTGCTGAGCTGGACAAACAGCAAAGAGAATATTTTTTGCAGCAGCAAATGAAAGCCATTAAAGAAGAACTGGGGGGAGATAATGTGGCGGAAGTAAAAGAAATGCTTAAGAAAGCGGAAGGAAAAAAATGGCCTAAGCAAGCCATGGAAATGTTTCACAAAGGCGCTGAAAAGCTCGAACGGATGCACCCTAGCACCCCCGACTACTCCATTGTGTACAATCACCTTGACCTGATGCTTGACCTGCCATGGGAAGATTACACACCGGATTCCTACGATTTAAAAAAAGCAAAGAAAATACTGGATCATGACCATTATGGGATGCACAAAATAAAAGAGCGCATACTGGAATACCTCGCTGTGTTAAAATTAAAGGGCGATATGAAGAGCCCGATTTTATGTTTTGTTGGACCTCCGGGTATTGGTAAAACGAGTTTGGGTAAAAGTATCGCCCATGCTATCGCCCGTAAATATGTGAGGGTAAGCCTTGGTGGCTTGCACGATGAAAGCGAAATTCGTGGCCACCGCAAAACTTACATTGGTGCTATGCCGGGAAGGATTATTCAATCTATCCGCAAAATAAAAAGCAGCAACCCGGTAATGATACTGGATGAAATTGATAAAGTGGGCAACGATCAACGGGGAGATCCATCTTCTGCCCTCCTGGAAGTATTGGATCCCGAACAGAACAATTCATTCTACGATAATTATCTGGAATTGGAATATGACCTGAGTAAGGTTTTGTTTATAGCAACCGCCAATAATATCAATAATATACAACCCGCATTGAGAGACCGCCTGGAAATCATTGATCTGAGCGGATATGCAGTGGAAGAGAAAATTGAAATTGCCCGGCAGCATCTACTGCCAAAGCAGCAGGAAGCGCATGGTTTAAAAGACGTGTTGATTAAAGTGAGTGATAAGGTCCTTGAAAAAATAATTGAAGATTATACAAGAGAAAGTGGGGTAAGAGATTTAGACAGACAACTGGCAGGTATAATGCGGAACCTTGCCAAACAATACGCTACGAAAAACAAATTGAAGCCAACGCTTACACAGGTAGATGTTGAAAAGATTTTGGGTAAACCAAGATTTAGCAACGAAATGTATAAAATAGCCAATATGGCCGGCGTTGCTGTAGGTCTTGCTTGGACCTATGTAGGCGGAGATATTCTTTTTATTGAAATCAGTTTGAGTGATGGCAAAGGAGAATTAAAAATGACCGGTAACCTTGGAAATGTGATGAAAGAGAGTGCTACCACTGCTTATACCTGGCTTCAGGTAAATGCAAAAAAACTAAATATCGATCCAGAAATGTTTAACAAAAAAAATATTCACATTCATGTACCTGAAGGGGCGACACCAAAAGATGGACCGAGCGCAGGGATTACCATGATGACGGCTTTGGCGAGTGCATTTACAGGCAGAAAGATTAAGCCTTATCTGGCAATGACCGGAGAAATCACATTGCGTGGGCAGGTATTGCCAGTCGGCGGCATTAAGGAAAAAGTACTTGCTGCGAAACGTGCCGGGTTAAAAGAAATTATCATGTGCTGGCAAAATGAAAAAGACGTTCAGGACATCAATCCCCTATTTATTAAAGGCACAAAATTTCATTATGTGAAAACGATGCAACAGGTAATTGACATTGCTTTAACCTAAGGAAAACATTCATTTTTCCTTTAACAGAATTTTTTATTGTTTTAAGCAAACCTTTTTCAACCTTATTGCGTATAAAATGTTGTATTAGTTATCAACATGATTCATGTTGGTTGTTTTAAGGGTTAAAAATATCCCCTCCGGTTCCCCGGAGGGGATCATTTTTTATAACCTCTTCCCTATGGTAAATGCTGCAAATCTTTGCATAAAGGAATAATACCTAGTAAGACACAAAATCAATTTAAACAGATTTTCTGTTGCTTCAATCGCTATTTTAGCTCAATTAACTATATTCATCGTATGAAAAATAAAGTACGCTTTTTTATATCTATTTTTTTATTCTTGTCATTGGTATCCATCGCACAAACAGGAAGCAAAGCTTTACACAAGGGAAAACTTTTTATTATTGGGGGTGGCAGCCGCACGACGGAATTAATGAAAACGCTTGTAGCAACTGCCGAATTAAAGCCTGCCGATTATGTCGTAATACTTCCCATGTCGAGCGAAGAGCCCGACTCTTCCTTTTATTATATACAAAAAGACTTTATAAAAGTCTGTTCCAACAAAATAGTCCAACTCAATTTTACCAAAGAAAAAGTGAGGGATCAAAACTGGCTGGATTCCCTGGAAAAAGCCAAACTGGTTTTTATTACGGGCGGCGATCAAAACAGATTTATGAAAATTGTATTGAATACGCCAGTTCATAAGGCAATTAAAGCAGCTTATAAGAAAGGGTCAACCATTGCCGGCACTAGTGCAGGAGCAGCTGTAATGAGTAGAGAAATGATTACCGGAAATGAATATTCAGCCGATAGTGTAGTATCCGGGTCGTTCAAAAAAATACTGCATCATATGGTTGAAATAAAAGAAGGATTGGGTTTAATAAATTCTGCCATCATCGACCAGCACTTTATTGCAAGAAGCCGCTACAATCGCCTACTAGCTGTATTGGCAACTTTTCCCTCCTACACTTGCATTGGAATAGATGAAGGAACCGCTATCATTGTGAAAAACAACCAGGTAAAAGTGACAGGTGTTAGCCAGGTAATCCGGTTAAAATTACCCCGTCTGCATAAAAATAGCACCAAGACAAATGACAGTTTCGTCAACATGCGAAACGTTCAACTGGATATTCTTACGTCCGGTGATGAGTTCATGCTAAATTAAATTTCCAAAAAATATACTGAGATGAAGAGAAAGACGACGTTAAGCCTGCCAAGCTAAAAAGATTACCTATCGTTACTTTAATAAACTCTCACACTAAGAAAATTTAACCCTGCAAAAGATTCATAAAAATATTTGGTAGAATTCCTTATTATGAATTTGACTTTTACAACCAAAGGATTAAACTGAAAATAGAACCTTTGTGCATTTTTAATATTCAATCTTTCAACTCCTAAATTTAACCTGTATTTTAACATATCGCATCATTCATGCAGCAGTTTTAGAATGTATTCAAATAACTTCGTGTTAAACATTAAAATCAATGATATGAAATTAAAAAACTTTATTCTTTTCGGAATTGCAGCAACTTTTTTCTTTACGGCCTGCGTTAGTAAAAAAGTACTGAAAGGCGAACAACTCCGGTACGTTCAATTACAGGCGGAACAAACAAAACTGCAGGATGATTTAAAAAACTGCAATGACCTGAATGCAGAAAATGCCCGGAGAAAAGCAGTGTTGGAATCGGAAGTGGAGAGCTTGAAAAAACAAATCGATTACCTGAAAGACAATAATAACATGGCTTTGAAGCAACTGGAAAACCTATCGGTGATTTCCGGTTCACAAGCTGAAAGCATCAAAAAATCCCTTGATAATATCGGCTCAAAAGATGCGTACATTCAAGGATTGCAATCAGCACTTAACCGCAAAGATTCCATGAATCTGGCATTGGTAACAAATTTAAAAGGTGCAATTGGAAACCTGGATGACCAGGATATTAACATCAAAGTGGATAAAGGCGTGGTTTACATCGATATCTCAGATAAATTATTGTTTAAGAGCGGCAGTTTTGATGTAACAGACAGAGCCAAAGTAGTTTTGGGTAAAGTAGCGATGGTACTGAAAAACCAGCCTGATATTGAGTTTATGGTAGAAGGACATACCGATAGCCTGGCTTTCAAAAGTGCGGTGTTGCTTGATAACTGGGATTTAAGTGTAAAGCGAGCTACTTCCATAGTACGGATTTTGCAGAAACAATATGGTCTGGATCCTGCCCGTATGGCTGCATCCGGACGTAGTGAATACAAACCAGTAGCCGACAACAACACTACGGAAGGAAGAGCTTCAAACCGGAGAACAAGAATTGTAATTTTGCCACAGCTTGACCAATTCTTTAAATTACTGGAAACAAAATAATATTAATAACTCTTTGTAAAAGCCACCTTAATTAGGGTGGCTTTTTTATTTACCCACTTCACTAAAAGCGGCTAAATATTTCTCAATATAAAACTGCTTAAACTTCGATTTGTATTGCATAATAAACCTCGGATGTTCAAGGGCAATTATATGTTTAAAAAACTGCCCCTTTTCGTTTAACTGACGGAGAAACTTTTCATTTTTACCATTGCCAAAACAAAAGCATACATCGGTTTCAATGCCTAAACGTATTTGTTGTTGGATGCTTTCAATAATAAAATCATACACCGCATTTGTCAGTTCTTTGCTATCATAATAATTGTAATTAATTTCTTTACCATTGCTGCCTTCAGAAGTAAATCCCAATGGACAAACGGAGTTGATATAAAAATTTTGGTAGAATTTTTCCGGTCCGCCATACGCATCTATCATTTCATAAACATACACCGAGGATGGTTCATGTGTTGGCTTTCCCGAATAGGGAATATTACACTTTTCAATCAATCTTTTGGTATCGGTAAATGGAACGCCTGTTACACCGCCTCCAAACCTGCCGGGATTGATGCCCAAAATCAGATGACGTGAATGCATATCATCGTAATACTTTTTATAAAAAATACCGGACAAAGGAAGTATCGCCTTGTCTTCTTTATAAGGATTCATGATATGAATGCCAGCCGGTAAATCACCTTTAAAATCAACCTTCTTATTAAATGCCATTACCTTATCTGCAAATGTTTTCATACTAAAGTATTTATGCTGCTAAAGCTAAATTAAAAAAAATAAGGAAGTTGACACTGTAAAATCAGTTACCCGAACATTCATAAAGAAAGATTCTAAATAAGATTTAAAATAGATTATTTTGACATCGCTATGGTTATCCAAACGGTGGCCCTTGATAAAAAATTATGGTATGATTACAATCCAAATATTCAAATTAATTGCGTTGTTTCCGGAAACGGTTGAATCACCGCATTTTGAAAAGGTATCTTTTAGAATAAAGAATAAAATTTTTGCAAGCTCATCCATTCCAAGTGTATTTCTTTATTAAAATCAAGAATGATATTGGCTGCGTAAGCATCGCCCAGATTGGCCCTGGCACCATTTACGGCATTTACTGCAATGAGCATCGCAGACTTACTTTCCTTTACCAGGTCTTTTTCAAATCCGGTGGAATTTCAATAATCAGGTCAGCTTTATCGGATTCAAATGGCTCCTTAGCTTTGTTATAGAAAGGCGAGTAACCTGTTAAAATAAAATAGCCGGAAGAGGTATCTTTTAAAATAAATATTTGTAAGTGGGCAGAGTGATCATAATCTACCACGCTGAAATAAACATTCCTACTCCCAATCATTTTGACATCAATTTTTTAAACCCACCCCGCCTTTGTATAAAAAAAGCAGCTTTTTTTTTTACCCCGACATCAGTTCTAATGGATGATTGTATTTCCTTACTTTTGCGAAATGCCAAATCCAGTAATATGTATAGGTGCCGCCCTGGTAGATGATTTGTTTCACGCCACTGATCCCATGCTGATGCACACCACCAATGAAGTAACTGTAACCCGAAGTGCAGGAGGCGTTAGCAGAAACATTGCACACCAATTATCGCTTATCAATATTCCGGTTCAACTTATTTCCGTTTTTGGAAATGATGCTGACGGCGAATGGTTACAGAAAATATGCAGGGATGCAGGCATCCTGCTTGATTCTTCTATCACAGGTGCTGTGCCAACCGGAAAATACACAGCCATCATTAACCATGACGGATCAATGTTTACTGCGCTGCTGACCAACGCAGCATTGTATTTAATTACACCTGATTACCTACAGTCACATGCCGCTTTATTAAAAACAGCCAACTACATTTTGGTGGATGCCAATCTGAGTGTCCCCACCATTAACTGGCTGGTTCAATTTACCAACCAACATGCTATCAGGCTCATTATTGAACCGGGTTCTGTGCCACCAGCTAAAAAAATTGCAGTAGCCAATTTTGACGGACTTTATCTGATTACGCCAAATGAAGACGAGCTTCCGGTTTTGTGTAGCGAAGAAGCAATAACTACCGATGAGCAAATAAAAGAATTATTAGGCCGGGGTGTACAAAACATTTGGTTGCATAAAGGAAAAGCTGGTTCAGCACTGTATAAGAAAAATGAAACGTTACAGTTATCAGCCCCTGAAGCAAATGTATTGGATTGCACCGGTGCCGGAGACGGTTCTGTTTCCGGATTTATTTTTTCCAAATACAACGGCAACGATAACCTGAACAGCCTGCGAACTGCACACACGGTATCAGCTGAAATACTGCAGGTGAATGGCGCCATCGCAACACATCTTACACGGGATAAATTATTACAACTAGTATCAAAATATTACAGCGAATAATCAGCATTTTAAAATAAAAGAAGTAACGCCGTTTCTACTGAAATAAATTGCTCACATGTACTGGAATAAAGTCTGTAAACCAATATCGTACTCCTTTTAAATAATATCAGGAAAAACGTACAAATAGCAGTTGAATATGCAAACGACCGCCATTAAAAAAAGATCTCCTGTAGCGTTTATTGTTTCAATAATACTTTGAAAAAAATATAAATCCTTCGATAAAGGGACGAAGAAAATCTTTGCACTATTAACTTCAAAATGGATATTGTACCATCGTTAAGAATACATTATTTTTTTTCTTTTTAACATTATGTGTATAAGTAATAAGGTGTTGTATCAAGTGCAATTCGTTAAATTTGAAATAGAAGTTAATGCATAAAAAAACAAACAATTTTTCAGCTCACTTTAAACCAAACGTACTTTGACAGAAACAATTATTAACCTTCAAACCGTTAACCCAATTGAATTCTTTGGCGTTAATAACGGTAAACTTGACATTCTTAAGAAGAAATTTCCCCTTTTAAAAATCCTTAGCCGAGGCACGCAAGTAAAACTGAGCGGGGCACCCGAACAGATTGTAGATGCCAAGGAAAAAATTAATCTGATCGTTCAATACATTGAACGGAACGGTCACATGAGTGAAAATTATTTTGAACAGATTTTAGGAGGTGATGATCAGCAGGTGGTTGATAATTTTGTGGATCGAAATCCCAACGATGTATTGGTATTTGGCCCGAATGGAAAAACAGTGAGGGCACGTACTGCCAATCAAAAACGAATGGTGACAGCCGTTGACAAAAACGACATTGTATTTGCTATTGGACCAGCAGGTACTGGTAAAACCTACACTGCGGTTGCATTGGCAGTAAGGGCGCTCAAAGCAAAAACTGTGAAGAAGATCATTTTAACAAGACCGGCTGTAGAGGCTGGTGAAAACCTTGGGTTTTTACCAGGCGATTTGAAAGAAAAGATTGATCCGTATTTACGCCCGCTATACGATGCGCTGGATGATATGATTCCTGCTGACAAATTGGGTTACTATATGACAACCAGAACCATCGAAATCGCACCGCTCGCCTATATGCGGGGCCGCACACTGGACAATGCCTTTATCATTTTGGATGAAGCTCAAAATACAAATGACGGGCAGTTGAAAATGTTTTTGACCCGCATTGGCGCCAATGCAAAAGCCATCATCACCGGAGATCCTACACAAATAGATTTGCCGAAAAATATGCGTAGCGGTATTGACAAAGCGTTGCGCATCTTAAAAAATGTAGAAGGTATTGCACACATCGAACTGGATGAGGAAGATGTGGTTCGCCATAAACTTGTGAAGGCCATCATTAGAGCATATGACAAGGATAAAGAATTTGACACCACCAATGAACGTAGGTAATCTCAAAAAAAATAAAAATCATGAAAAGAATACTCGCCTGCTTTTGTCTGATTGCGGTATTGCATAGTTGTAACACTGCCGGCCCCGGCTCACCCAAAGGCGCAGTAGCTGCTTTCATTGAAGCATCCAAAAAAGGTGATATGGCTGAAATAAAAAAGCATATTACTAAATCAGATGTTAGTCTTATAGAGATGGGCGAAAATATGATGACGCAATTTGATCCCAAAGGCTCGCAGGAAATGAAGGATAAAATGGCAAAAGAATTTAAAGACAAAGCAGGTAATGCCAAAATTGAAATAAAGGATGAAAAAATTGATGGCAACAGTGCAACCGTAAATGTAGCATTTGCTATGGATGGCAAAACCGAAAACCGTCCTTTCAGTTTGGTAAAAGAAGAAGGCGTTTGGAAGATTTCTTTACTTTCCACAGGTATGAAAAATGCCGGTACCAACGAACAGGAAGCGATAGAGAGCATGAAATCCATGAACATGGATAGTCTAAAAGGTGCCATCAGCCAGGGTATGGAAGAGTTTAATAAAATGAATAAAGATTCATTGAAAACTGTAATGCAGGAAGCTATGAAGGAAATGGAAAAATTAAAAGACACTTCAAAAAAATATTGATAAAATTTGTTCAATTTTTTAAGCATCCTGCAATACAGGATGCTTTTTTATGCTCTTTATAACAAAGATGTTTAACTTTAAGTATGAAACGTACATTACTATTTGGGTTAATTTGCGCAATTACCCTCTCTGCCTGTAATAGCAAAAAAAAAGTTCCCAATTCTGATATTGGTGTAGCAGAAGCTTTTATAAAAGATATACTCAAGAATGATTTTAAGGAGGCAGAGACGTTTGTGTTGAAAGAAGATACAAACAAACAATATTTTGATCTTTTTAAAAAAGAGTTCGAATCAAAAAATGCTGCTGAATTAGAAAATTATAAAACCGCTGATATCATTATTAATGAAATAAGCCCGGTGAGTGATTCAGTAAGTATTGTAAACTATTCCAATTCTTTCAAGAAAGACAAAAGCAATAAACTAAAGATGGTAAAAGTGGATGGCCAATGGCTGGTAGATTTGAAATATACTTTTTCGGGCAACCTCTAAAAAAAATAATGTGATTCGAAACTATTTATTGATTGGATTGGGAGGTGCATTGGGTAGTATGTTACGGTATGCTTGTAGTTTGATGATTCGTCATAAATATTTCCCTACTTCCACTTTATTCATTAATATCAGTGGCAGCCTTTTAATCGGCATGGTAATGGCCCTCAGTATAAAAAATGAGGCTTTCAACCAAAACTGGAAATTATTTTTAGCAACTGGTATTTGTGGAGGCTTCACAACTTTTTCAGCATTTTCGTTACAGAACCTTGAATTATTGGAAAACGGCAAACCAATGATGATGTTATTGTATAGTATCGCCAGTGTTATATCAGGAGTAGCTGCAGTTTGGATAGGGTTTAAAATAATAACGCTGGTAACGGATTAATTAATAAAATTAAAACAATAAATATTACACTTTTATGTATGTACTTCACCCATGGCATGGCGCCCACTACGGCGATCATCAACCGGAAATAGTAAATGCCCTTATTGAAATTCCACAGGGATCCAGGGCTAAATATGAGATTGATAAAGAAACCGGACTATTAATCTTAGACCGGGTAATACACTCCTCGTTTCACTATCCAATCAACTACGGTTTTATACCGCAGACACTGGGGCATGACGGTGACCCATTGGATATATTGGTAATGTGCAGTGAAAGTATCCAGCCTTTATGCCTGGTTCAGGCTACAGTGATTGGAAACATGCAAATGATAGACAATGGTGAAAAGGATGATAAAATCATTGCCGTTGCTACAAACGATCCAACCGTAAATCATTTCAACAGTTTGAAAGATTTACCCACGCACTTCATTAATGTGTTAAGAAATTATTTTGAAAATTACAAAGTATTGGAAAATAAAGAGGTATTCATTGATGAGTTTCAGGATAAAGGAACAGCATTTGAAATCATCCAGGACGCTATTAGTTTTTACAGAAGAAAGTATCCAAACCGGGAATGATTGTAAAAAAGAAAAATATGGATTCACAAACAATTTTTATTGTAATATTAATTGGTATTACTGCCGGAATGCTCAGCGGAATGATTGGAATCGGTGGCGGATTGATCATCGTGCCAGCCTTGGTTTATTTTTTAGGGATGTCACAACATTCTGCGCAAGGTACTTCACTTGGACTCATATTATTACCTGTCGGTATTTTCGCCGTGTTGGCCTATTATAAACAGGGGCATGTTGATCCCAAAATAGTTGGGCTACTGGCCATTGGATTTGTGGCAGGCAGTTTTTTTGGAAGTAAAATATCACTCATCCTGCCGCAGGAAACAGCAAAAAAAATATTTGCCATCCTGATGATCATCATTGCAGTTAAGATGATTTTTTTTGACAGGAGAGCAGTAGAAAAAAGGACTCCAACTCCAATTGAAAATAAATGAATACATATAAAACATAAATCCATAGCATAAGACGCAGGTTAAGTGTTATGGAATTTTAATTTTAGATGCCGAGTCAAAACTTATCTCCGGTGCCAATGTTTACTATTATAACAACAACGGAAAGGTAATTTGTCAAATAATGATGCTTGCTCCGTGAAAAATTTTAAAAATTGATTTTATCTGAATCTTTTTCACCCGCACTTTACCGAATGGGTCGCAAATGCCATTTCTAATAACTGAAATTTTCAGTTAACTGGTGAGCATCCACATTTACCTCCTCTTCTTTTCGCTGCCAATCTGACACAATAACAACTTAATTTCCTATTTTTGCCTACTAATTTTTTACATGGATACAATCGTTACAGAGGATATAAAAACACATAATGAGGCAAGGCAGGGTGAGGCATTTGCTCCATTGGTGCTGGAAAAATTTGAATTAAAAAAACGCTTTTACATTGAAAGCTATGGCTGTGCAATGAATTTTGCAGACAGTGAAGTGGTAGCTTCAATTTTAAACAGCAATGGATTTGCCGCCACCCAAAACACAGAAGAAGCTGACCTGATTTTTTTAAATACCTGCTCTATTCGTGAAAAAGCTGAGGCAACTGTTAGAAAAAGACTTACAGAATTTCGCAAACTCAAGAGAAGCAATCCGGGTTTATTGGTAGGCGTTTTGGGCTGCATGGCTGAGCGGTTGAAAGAAAAATTTTTACAGGAAGAAAAACTGGTCGACCTGGTAGTAGGCCCTGATTCATACCGCACTTTACCCGGTTTAATTGAAGAAGCAGAAACCGGCCAGAAAGCCGTAAATGTATTATTAAGCCGGGATGAAACCTATGCTGATATAGCACCCATCCGTTTAAACAGCAATGGGGTGAATGCTTTCGTTAGCATCATGAGGGGCTGTAATAATATGTGTTCATTTTGCGTGGTACCGTTCACAAGAGGCCGTGAAAGAAGCAGGGATGCAAACAGTATTTTGGAGGAATGCAACGACCTTTTCGAAAATGGATACCGGGAAGTTACTTTACTGGGCCAAAATGTAGACAGCTATCATTGGATTGCCTCTCCTACCAAGGCCACCGGAGGTGATTATAAAGAGGCCGTAACTTTCGCTGAATTACTTGAAAAAGTAGCGCTCATTTCACCCTTACTGAGAGTAAGGTTTAGCACTTCTCATCCGAAGGATATTACAGATGAAGTATTGTTTACCATCGCTAAATATGAAAATATTTGCAATTACATTCACCTGCCGGTACAAAGCGGAAGCAGTCGTATTTTGCAGTTGATGAATCGTACCTACACCCGGGAATGGTACATAGCAAAGGTAAACCGCATTCGGGAAATTATTCCTGACTGTGGTGTCTCCACCGATATGATCACCGGATTTTGTACTGAAACCGAAGAAGATCACCAGGAATCACTAAGTCTGATGGAGTATTGTAAATACGACTTGGCCTATATGTATTTTTACAGTGAACGCCCCGGAACCCTTGCTGCACGAAGGTTTAAAGATGACATTCCGGAAGAAATCAAGAAAAGAAGGTTGCAGGAAATGGTTGATCTGCACCGCATTCATTCATTGCAAAGCATGCAAAAAGATGTAGGCAAAACATTTGAAGTGCTGGTAGAAGGTTTCTCCAAAAAAACAACCGATGACCTGCAGGGAAGAAGCGGTCAAAATAAGGTGGTGGTTTTCCCAAAAGGTGATTATAAAAAGGGTGATTACGTAATGGTAAAAATTGACGCTTGTACCGCCGGAACTTTATTGGGAACACCCGTGGGAAAGAAAATTTTCATTCCACCAACAAAGGGAATGTTGAGATAGAATATCGTCCGAATATTAACTTTCGGGATAATCTTTTCTTTCAAAAATAAAACTGTTGAATTCAAATTACATCAATAACATTTCCGATTTCCCGACTTGGAAAAAGGACTCAACTAAAATGCTTGAAGCTACCCTTCCTGGTGCATCAGCAACGACGACATTATGGATTTACAATCAATAAAAAACCGGTTTGGAATCATTGGTAATTCTGTAGCACTCAACCATGCGTTGAATGTAGCCACACAGGTTGCGAACACAGATCTGAGTGTATTAATCAACGGTGAAAGTGGTGTAGGTAAGGAAGTTTTTTCCCAAATCATTCATGCCCTTAGTGCCAGAAAACACAACCCGTTTATAGCCGTTAACTGTGGTGCAATCCCTGAAGGCACTATTGACTCTGAGTTATTTGGTCACGAAAAAGGATCCTTTACAGGAGCACTTGATAGCCGGAAAGGTTATTTTGAAACGGTAAATGGTGGTACTATTTTTTTGGATGAAATTGGCGAATTACCATTAGGCACACAGGCACGTTTGCTACGTGTGCTGGAAGCAGGAGAATATATCAGGGTAGGAAGTAGTAAAGTTCAAAAGACGGATGTGAGGGTAATTGCTGCAACCAACAAAGAATTATTCGATAGAACACAATCCGGCAAATTCAGGGAAGATCTTTATTATCGCCTAAATACAGTGCCGATAAGGGTTCCTTCGTTAAGAGACAGAAAAGAAGACATCCCTTTGTTATTTCGAAAGTTTGCAGCTGATTTTTCAGATAGGTACAAGGGCGCCCCCATTCAACTGGAGGAGGACGCCAAATCTTTGTTAATGAGTTATACATGGCCTGGCAATGTGAGGGAATTGAAGAATATTGCGGAACAGATATCGGTATTATCCAAAGAAAAAAATATTACAGCAAAGGAATTAACGAGTTTTTTACCGGAGAATAATTTTAATCGTTTACCCGTATTGGTTGGTGGTAAAGCGGCGCTCAGCCAACAAGAATTTGCGAACGAACGGGAAATTTTGTACAAGCTGTTTTTTGATATGAAGAAGGATGTAAATGAGCTAAAAAAAATGTTCTTCGAAATTTTACAAAATCCTGGGATGGGTCAAAATATTCCCATGTACAATAACAATAATAATATGGAAGGCAGTATGATGCCCGAACATAAACCATCCGCTTCATCCAATAACTATGGGCACAGCCAGGGCAGCCAACCTGTTTTTATCAACCAAAAAGGAGAGGATATTCATCAACATGAAGCCATTGAGGAATCGCTGAGCATCATGGATAAGGAAAAAGAACTGATTATAAAAGCCTTGAAAAAACATAAGGGAAAAAGAAAAGATGCTTCCTCCGACCTTGGAATCAGCGAACGTACACTTTATAGAAAATTGAAAGAATATGATATTGAAGATTAAGAAAATCGGGACTAGTCAATTGTCAACGGTGAATAACGGCCCTTTGAAACATCGTTTGTTCTTATTGGCGACTGGCTTATTAATTATGACGGTTTTTAATTTTTCTACTTGCAAATACTCATTTAAAGACACTTCGCCTATTCCGGAAGAGATAAAAACCTTTAGGGTAAATTATTTTGAAAATAAGTCAAGGTATGTCAATCCGCAATTGAGTCCGCAATTGACTGAAAAGATGAAACAAAAAATCATCAACACTACCCGTCTCAGGCAAACCAATGATGACAATGCGCACTATGATGTAAGTGGATATGTTTCAGATTACAATGTAAGTACCAGTGGTATTTCGGCCAACAATGCAAGCACTAACCGATTAACGGTTTCATTTCATTTAATCTTTAAAAATACATTGGATGAAAACAAAAACTTTGAAACTGACCTGTCCAATAATTTTGATTTTCCCGCAACCCAAACATTGGAACAGGCGCAAACAGCACTTTTTCCAGATATCACGAAAAATATAGTGGACGGAATATTCAATAAAATATTTTCTAACTGGTAAATTTGGCGGATATTAATAATTGGTATTCCAACTTTTTTAAAACAATTGAGGGTATATGGGTAATAGAAATTTACTTTTTGAATCAATATTTAACCGGAAGTTTTCAGACGAAGACACCCGTGATTTTCTTGAACAAATAACAAACGATTATCCATATTTTTCACCTGCCCAGTATTTTTTGTTATTGAAAGCTGATAAGCAATCACCCGCCTACACTCAACAGGTAGCTAAAACATCTGTTTTATTTAATAATCCCCATTGGCTAAAATTTCAGTTGGAGGAGTACGAACGCAATCCGTCCGAATTAAGCAATTCGATCGTTACCAATAGCAATGAAGTTGTTTTTGCTGAAAGTCCGGCGATGACTTATCCGGAATTTAAAGCACATGCGGAAACAACAAGTAAAAATGAGCTTTCTCCAATAGAGTCATTGGAACAAGAGGCAACATTTCAGCAACCGAAAGACTTCGTTATTATCAATGAAGCCACTGAACCAGCTATTGAAGCTGCTTCAACAGCAAACGATCTTGAAAATATAGCGGTGGGAGAAATTGAAAGTGAAGTAAAAGAATTTGAAATAGAACCGATCGTTGAGGACGCATCAATGCGTGCTGAAGACAGTCTGGTGAACGAAAAAAATAAATATCAAAATGAGGTAAAAGAAGTTGAGCTAGAACCGATCGTCGAAAAAGAATTGGCACATGGAGAAGAGACTCTGGTTAACGAAGAAAATGAACTTCAACTTGAAGTAAAAGAAGTTGAACCAAAACTAATTATTAATGTAGCAACGACACTTGCTGACCTCCGTCTGGTTAATGAAGAAAGTGAATCGAAAATAGAAGGTGATAATACTGAAGACAAAAAGCAAAAACGTGAAATAAAAGAGACAGTTCATCCAGGGCATTTTAATAATGATAACAATCCATTGGTGAATGAGCCTGAAAATGATGAGGATATTTCGAGCGCTAAAGATGATACAGTGCCACTCAGTTTCAAATTAAATATCGACACATCTGGTACAACACAGGACACCATCAGCTTTGAACCACTCCATGCTACTGATTATTTTGCAAGTCTGGGCATAAAGCTAAGTGGTGAAATTCAGCCCACTGATAAGCTGGGTAAACAGTTAAAAAGCTTTACCGAATGGTTGAAAACGATGAAGAAAATACACCGTGAGCTCGAGGAAAAGCAAAACGGCCAGGCTGAAATAACGATACAAAAATTGGCTGAGAACTCAAATCAGCAACAGGAAGTAGTAACAGAATCAATGGCAGATGTATTGCTACTACAAGGCAAAGCAAAAAAGGCCATTGAATTGTATAAAAAATTAAGTTTGCTCGATAATTCCAAAAGCGCTTACTTTGCAGCCAAAATTGATCAACTAAAAGAACATTAATATGTTAATTGTATTCGGAATTTTAGTCATTGTTGCCTCAATCATATTGGGTGTTATTGTATTGGTACAAAACCCAAAAGGTGGTGGATTATCAGGTAGTTTGGGCGGATTCAGCAACCAGTTGATGGGTGTTAAACAAACTACAGATGTTCTTGAAAAAGGTACCTGGTTATTTGCAGGAATTGTTGGAATCTTATGTATCATTTCACCAATATTTATACCGGCTACTGCTGGAGGTTCGTCAAAAAATGATGATTTGATAAACAAAGCACCTGTAACTGCTCCACAACAACAAAATACTGTACCATTACCGGGAGCCGCTCAAACGCCCGATACTACAAAAGACTAGTCAACTTTTTTATAATAAATTTTCAACCTCGTCTCTTTAAGACGAGGTTTTTTGTTATACTTTTATCAATAATAATCAATCAGAGTTCATGAAAAAAATAGTTCGGCTAATAGTAATAATCCTCATACTTGCGGGTGCGTTTGCAGCCTGGAGATTATTGGGTAGCAACACGAATTTCACTGAAAACAAAAAGAACTTTTTTATTAAAACAGGTAGTTCGTTTGATGATGTTATGGAGGGGCTTTCCACACAAGGCATTCTTAAAAACCCCGGTACATTTAAGTTTGTGGCCAAACAATTAGGATACGATCAAAAGGTAAAAGCAGGAAAATATGTAATTGAAAAAGGTGAAAGTACTTACACGATCATAAAAAAACTTCGATCCGGCAGACAAACTCCTGTCAAATTAGTGATCAATAAACTACGTACCAAAGAAGACCTTGCAAGAAAAATAGCTGCCAGTTTTGAATGCGATTCTGCAACATTTTTAAATTTATTGAACGACTCGGATTCATTAAAAAAATACGGATTGGATACCAATACTGTAATGACCGCTATAATTCCTAATACTTATAACCTGTTGTGGAATACTTCTGCCAAAGGCGTTTTTAAAAAATTATATGATGAGCAGGAAATATTCTGGAATGTGGAACGGAAGGAAAAAGCCTCGGGTCTAAACCTAACGCCTGCACAGGTTTACACATTGGCAAGTATCGTAGAAGAAGAAACAAATAAAGAATCAGACAAAGGGAAAATTGCCAGTGTTTACCTCAACCGGCTCGAAACCGGTATGCGGTTGGCGGCTGATCCAACCGTTAAATTTGCCATGAAGGATTTTGGATTGAAAAGAATTTATTTTAAGCACCTTCAATTTCAATCTCCCTATAACACGTATCGAAATTCAGGACTTCCGCCGGGTCCCATTTGCACTCCTTCCTCAAAAACCATTGATGCGGTATTGAATGCGCCCAGTACCTCCTACCTGTTTTTTGTTGCAAAACCAGACCTGAATGGTTATTCAAACTTTGCGTCTAATTATACAGAACATATGAAGTATGCAAAAGAATACCAACAGGCATTGGATAGTTTAATGGTTAAAAAAGCCGCCAATTAATCTCTTGTATGTTATTTTGTTAATCGGTAGATTTGAAAATAACATCCAATTATCTGATTGAGGGTGTTGAATAAGTTACCAATAAATGCTTTTCCCAAAATTTCATGAATGACAAGACTGGAACGTATCATATTAACAAATCCGCCTGTTTCTTTTATTTTACGAAAAAGCAAGCATGTATACTTGCCAGGCTTTGAAGGAGTTCCATTATATGATGTCATTATTTTTTTCTTCAGGCAGGTAAAAACTGTTGGTTTAACTGAACGAGCTTCTGCTATTGCCTATAACTTCATCATGGCCATTCCGCCATCTTTTTTATTCTTATTTACGTTGATACCGCATCTTCCTTTCATCTCCAAAAGAAGCATGAAAAAGGAATTACATAGTTTGATTCTGGATGTTATTCCCGCCAAAGTACACAATGAATACCTCATCAAATTTGTAGATTCGTTTTTGGATGACTCAAAAATTGGTTTATTGTCCTTCGGTCTTTTGCTTGCATTATTTTTTGCATCCAATGCAATGATGGGGCTAATGCGTTCGTTCAATAAAAACTATATCGGGTTTGAAAAAAGAAACGATTTTCACAATCGCTGGATGTCGATCAAGCTGACAGCTTTAATTTTTCTACTGGTATTGGGTTGTCTTATTTTACTGATTACGCAGGGTGCTTTTTTAAAATGGATTGGTATAAAAAGTGAATTGCTTCGGGATATCATCTACTATGTACGCTGGATATTTATAGTAGCGCTTGTTTACTATTCCATCGCATTCATTTATAAGTTCGCACCTGCTGTAGAAAAACGATGGAAGCTGGCTTCACCTGGCACGATACTCGGTGCATTTTTAAGCATTTTAGCCACCTATGGCTTTTCTTATTTTGTAAATACATTTGGAAAATACAACGCCTTGTATGGTTCAATTGGAACAATCATCGTATTTATGGCACTTATTTATATTAATTCTCTTGTGCTGCTAATTGGGTTCGAATTGAATGTTAGCATAAAATCACTTCGTTCGATTGCTGTAAAAAGAGATGCCATTGAACAAGCTTCTGCGAAAGTGTAAAACAGTTAAATAAAAATTCTCCTGTTAAAATATTGTTTTTAAAAATCTGCATAAACCCTTCTGCAAAAACCATAAAATTACCTTTTGGCTAATCCCCCATTTCGAACTAATTTTGCCATCGCAAAAGAAGTTAATCATTGCTTTAAAAGTATTGATCAATCAATCATCTAATCAACAAATAAAACAAATCATGGCATACGATTTAATTGTGTTAGGCAGTGGTCCGGGAGGTTATCCGGCTGCAATCAGGGCAAGTCAGTTAGGTAAAAAAGTTGCAATAGTTGAAATGGAAAGTCTGGGTGGTGTATGCCTCAACTGGGGATGTATTCCAACAAAAGCACTGCTTAAAAGTGCACAGGTTTATGAATATGCTAAGCATGCAGCTGATTACGGAATCAATATTGGTGAGGTTTCTCAAAATTTTGAAGGTGTTATTAAACGTAGCCGTGGGGTAGCTGATAAAATGAGTAAGGGTGTGCAATTCCTGATGAAAAAGAATAAGATTGATGTGATTATGGGGTTTGGCAAATTGGTTGCACCTGGTAAAATGGAGGTAACTGCGGCCGATGGTACCAAACAAATACAGGAAGCAAAAAATATCATCATCGCTACAGGTGGCCGGGTTCGGGAATTGCCGAGCATGCCGATAGATGATGTAAAAATAGTTGGATATCGCAAAGCAATGGTATTGGCATCACAGCCAAAAAGTATGATTGTTTGTGGCAGTGGAGCAATCGGATCAGAGTTTGCTTATTTCTACAACAGCATGGGTACTAAAGTGACCATGGTAGAATTTATGCCAAGGTTAGTACCAGTTGAAGATGAAGATATTAGTAAAGAATTGGAAAAACAATTTAAAAAACAAGGTATCACCATCATGACCAGTAGCGAGGTAGTAAGTGTTGATACAAGTGGCGAAGGGGTAAAAGCAAAGGTAAAAACGGCTACAGGTGAAGTTATTATAGAAGCGGATATTTTGTTAAGTGCGGTAGGTGTGCTGGCAAATATTGAAAATATTGGATTGGAATCGTTGGGAATTAAAACAGAAAAAGGTAGAATAATAGTTGACGCCAACGGACAAACGAACGTACCGGGTATTTATGCTATTGGTGATTGTACTCCAGGACAATCCTTAGCACACGTTGCATCCAAAGAAGGGATCAACGCAGCGGAGCATTTAAGCGGTCATCATCCGGAGCCAATCGATTATAATAATATACCTGGCTGTACTTATTGCTCACCGGAAATTGCTTCAGTTGGTTATACCGAAAAAGCGGCTAAAGATGCCGGTTATGAAGTAAAAGTTGGTAAATTTCCTTTCATGGCAAGTGGTAAAGCAAGTGCGGCAGGTGCTACTGAAGGTTTTGTAAAAGTAATTTACGATGCCAAATACGGCGAATTTCTCGGTTGCCACATGATTGGCATGAATGTGACAGAAAACATTGCGGAAGCAGTTGCGGCCCGTAAACTGGAAACTACCGGGCACGAAATTTTGAATACCGTTCACCCTCACCCTACCATGAGCGAAGGCCTGAAAGAAGCTACTGCGGCGGCATACGGCGAAGCAATCGATATTTAAAAAAAATCAGTTTATAGTATGTTAGGGATTGTAAGGAAACTTACGATCCTTTTTTTATGATTTCGCCACCATAAAGCAATATTTCCCCATCATCGTACCGCTTTTTTACACTTGTTACGATAATATATAAAATGAAATTATCCTTTTCGGCCGCCTCACAAAATCAGAAGGCATACAAACTCATCTGTTCATTTATTATACAGATCATCGTGCACCAACAGCCATCGGAGCCGATGCGATGAACTAAAAATATTGCACTGCGAAATATATCTTTCCATTACTAAGCTCAACAGGAAATTCATTTATTATCGAAAAGATTTATGGAAATATTGAAACAGAATCCCATTGCGGCAGGTGTTAGCAATAAATTAACAGATTCTGGCGGTAATTCCACCAATTACACTATTTTTGGCATCCAAAAAATTAGAACAACTATTTATGGACAATTTGATCTATGTTATTCCGGCAATGGGCATTGTAGGCCTGTTATACACTTTTGTAAAGTTTGCATGGGTTTCAAAACAAGATGCAGGCAATGAAAGAATGAGGGAAATCAGCACCTATATTGCCGAAGGAGCAATGGCTTTTTTAAAGGCTGAATATAAAATCCTGACTTATTTTGTTATTATTGGCGCATTGCTGCTAGGTGCGATGGGGTATAGCAATGCCAACAGCCATTGGAGTATTGCAGTGGCATTTATATTGGGTGCATTTTTTAGTGCCCTTGCAGGTTTCATTGGAATGAAAGTAGCCACTAAAGCGAATGTGCGTACAGCGCAGGCTGCAAGAACAAGTTTAAGCAAAGCATTGTTGGTTTCTTTTACAGGTGGTTCTGTAATGGGCATGGGTGTAGCGGGACTTGCAGTTTTAGGACTTGGCGGCCTTTTCATTATATTAAAAATGTATTTTGCTCCTGATGCTGCAGTTGACAGCATTGAGATGGAACGTACCATTGAAATATTAACCGGCTTTTCATTGGGTGCTGAATCCATTGCATTGTTTGCACGTGTGGGTGGTGGTATTTATACGAAAGCTGCTGATGTTGGCGCCGACCTTGTTGGTAAAGTTGAAGCTGGAATTCCCGAAGATGATCCACGCAACCCTGCTACCATTGCAGATAATGTGGGTGATAATGTAGGCGATGTAGCGGGCATGGGTGCGGATTTATTTGGTTCTTATGTAGCAACCGTTTTAGCGACTATGGTTTTGGGAAGAGAAACCAATGCACTTACAGATAATTTTGGAGGAATGTCTCCTATTCTTTTGCCAATGTTGATTGCCAGCATGGGAATTTTATTTTCAATCATCGGAACTTTTTTTGTACGTATTTCAGAGGGTTCCGGACTTAGCACCAATGCAGTTCAAAGAGCATTGAATATGGGTAACTGGGGTTCAATTGTACTAACTGCTGTAGCCTCTTATTTTTTAGTAAACTGGTTAATGCCGGAAACAATGACTTTGCGGGGACACGAATTTACCAAGATGGGTATTTTTGGTGCTATCATGGTAGGGCTTACAGTAGGAACTTTGATGAGTATTATTACTGAATACTACACGGCAATGGGCAAACGCCCGGTGATGAGTATCATTCGCCAGAGTGCTACAGGTCACGCTACCAATATCATTGGCGGTTTGGCTGTTGGTATGGAAAGTACCTTGTTACCAATTCTTGTACTAGCTTCAGGTATTTATGGATCGTATGCCTGTGCAGGATTATATGGTGTTGCAATAGCTGCTGCCGGTATGATGGCCACTACAGCCATGCAACTGGCAATTGATGCTTTTGGCCCCATTGCTGACAATGCAGGTGGAATCGCAGAAATGAGTGAATTACCAAAAGAAGTGAGAGAAAAAACTGATATTCTGGATGCTGTTGGTAATACCACTGCAGCAAGTGGTAAAGGTTTTGCCATTGCTTCTGCAGCATTAACTGCTTTGGCATTATTTGCTGCTTTTGTAGGAATAGCAGGTATTGATGGTATTGATATTTACCGTGCAGATGTGTTGGCCGGTTTGTTTGTCGGAGGTATGATTCCTTTTATATTCTCTTCTTTGGCAATTCGTGCGGTTGGAGAAGCTGCTATGGCAATGGTTGAAGAAGTTCGTCGCCAGTTCCGCACCATCCCAGGTATTATGGAAGGTACTGGTAAACCAGAGTATGATAAATGTGTGGCTATTTCAACAGAAGCTTCGCTCAAAAAAATGATGTTGCCTGGGGCAATTGCATTATTATCTCCAATTATTATCGGCTTTATTTTTGGTCCGGAAGTGCTGGGTGGATTTCTGGCAGGCGCTACCGTAAGTGGTGTGTTGATGGGAATGTTTCAGAACAATGCAGGTGGCGCATGGGATAATGCAAAAAAATCTTTTGAGAAAGGTGTAGAGATAAATGGCGAAATGTTTTATAAAAAATCTGAACCACACAAGGCTTCTGTTACAGGTGATACTGTTGGGGATCCTTTTAAAGATACCTCTGGTCCATCGATGAATATCCTGATTAAATTGATGAGCATTGTTAGCTTGGTGATTGCACCCACCCTTGCTGTAATTCATCATGATAAGATTGACGCTAACCGAAAGGCTCAGTTGAAAACATTAACAGAAATGAGTGCTGGTAAAGCTGTACCTGAACAACCACAACCATAAAAAATTGATTATTGGTGATAAAATAAAATTGATTAAAAAGTAAATACAACTTTTAAAAATATTTTATTTAACTTCCATCCACCAATATTTACGGAAAACTTTTCCATAGAATCTAAATAAAACCAATTTCATTGAAGGCCCGGATTCGTTCCGGGCTTTTTTGTTTTTTTTCATTATCAAATACAACACCTAATTCATAATAATCATTATAAATTCAATCTACAATTAATTGCATATTCTTAAAGAAAGAACTGGGTTATTTTTTTTAAATATCCGGCTGCTGTTACATTAAATTGGAATGAAAAACAAATAAGATGGTTTAGGTTTTCTAAAATCGTTCATAAAAAAAAGATAAAGCAATTATTGATTCTAAATAAAATTGACTTAGGGTTGCCAACCATGTGAAAGTTTTCTTTTGGTATAAAATGTTTAAAAATATTGGTATTCTTTTATTCATTGCGACTTTTTTTTTGAATAAATCTCATCAATTTAAAATGGATTTATTTTTTCAATAATTAGTGTAATTTCATTCCCTTAAACGCTGACTATTGCCACCTGTTATTTTATATTATGCCATTCCTTTTTTTGTATTGCTTCTATCCATAGAAGCATGGTTTTCTTACAAGGAGCATAAACATTTATACGAAACCAAAGACACCCTTGGTAGTTTAGGACTTGGTATTGGGAATGTTATTACCGGGTTTTTCACCAAGGCCCTCATTTTAGGTCTGTTTAGTCTTATTTACCAATACAGAATATTTGAATTGGATATCGCCAAATGGTGGTTCTGGGTATTGCTTTTGTTTGCGGATGATCTTTCCTATTACTGGTTTCACAAGGTTAGTCACCACGTTAACTATTTTTGGGCAAGTCATGTAGTACACCACTCTTCCAAAAATTATAATTTAGCGGCTGCCCTGCGCCAAACCTGGACGGGTAATGCAACTGGCGCTTTTCTATTTTGGGCATGGATGCCGCTGGTTGGATTTCATCCAATATGGATATTATTTATGCAGCAGATTAGTTTGATCTACCAGTTTTGGATACATACCGAAACCATTCAACAGCTTCCAAAAGCGTTCGAATTTATCTTCAATACACCTTCTCATCATCGGGTTCATCATGGAAGTGATCTAAAATATCTTGATAAAAATCATGCAGGTATTCTTATTATTTGGGACAGAATTTTCGGCAGTTTTAAAAAAGAAGAAGAAAGACCTGTGTACGGATTAACCAAAAATATTGAATCATTTAACCCCGGTATCATTGCTTTTAAAACCTGGGGCGACCTCTTTAAAAAAGCATATTCATCCGGATCAGTTATCACAGGCATCAAATATTTCATCAATGCTCCCGGCTGGAGCCATGACGGAAGTAGCAAAACAACTGCTGAATTAAGAAAAGAGCAATCCTACATTTGAAATAATTAAACGAAATAGAAACCGAAAATAAGAGGATTATTAACGGTAAAATTTCCAATTCCCTCCATGTAAGCCAATCATTGCTTTCTTGCCAAATTCGGTTATCGCTGATAAGCCGTTCATTGAAATGAACAATTTTACCTTAAAATTTTGATGAAATGTTTTCGGTATTACGAAATAATTCATACATTACTTTACGAAATATATCGTATTATGATCTTAAATAAAAAAAATAAGCCAACAGAGAGCGAACTGGAAATACTTCAGGTACTATGGTCAAAAAATTCAGCTACAGTGAGAGATGTTCACGAACAATTGCTAAAAACAAAGGATGCTGGCTACACCACTACGTTGAAGCTATTGCAGATAATGTTTGAAAAAGGATTGGTTACCCGGAACAGCAGCAGCAAAACCCATATTTACCAACCGGCAGTTAGCAAAGAAAATACCCAGAATCTCTTTTTAAATAAAATGATCGACTCGCTTTTTTCCGGATCTTCTGCCCAGTTAGTCATGCAGGCGCTTGGTAATCACAAAGCTTCTAAAGAAGAACTGGAGGAAATAAAAAACTATTTAAACAATATTAAGTAACTGTATTGTATGCATTTACCTGGCCTGGAACATGCTTATTTCTTACAATCCCTTGGCATGTCCATTGTTCATAGCTTTTGGCAGGCGGGTATATTTTGGTTTTTCTATCAAATCATCGTCAAAACTAATAAGAAATTACCTGCTTTCATTAAATACAATATAAGTATCGTGTTTGTATTCTCCTCTTTCAGCTGGTTTGTTGTAACGATTTTTCAAACCTACTTTTTACTTTTAAATAACCAAACCGCATTAAAATTAAACTATTTTGAAAGTTGGGTGATCAATTTTCGATTTATTGATAATACACTTCCTTATTTGTCAATTGCGTACCTGGTGGTGCTGTGTTATTACATATTGTCTTTTTATAAGAACCTAACCTTCACCCGGCTTTTATTGAATGAAGGTTCGAAAAAGGCTCCGGTTGATGTCCGTCTTTTTACCAATAAGGTTGCAGGTCAAATGGGAATAAAAAAGAAAATAGAGGTTTGGATATCAGAACATGTCGATGTACCCTCGGTAACAGGCTTTATAAAACCCATTATTTTATTACCGGCAGCGTTTATAAATCAGCTATCTATTCAGCAAACTGAAGCAGTCTTGCTACACGAATTGGCCCATATCAGAAGAAACGACTACCTCATAAATATCCTGCAATCGGCAGTTGAAACTGTACTATTTTTCAATCCATTTGTTATTCTTATTGGGAAAACTGCAAAAAAAGAAAGGGAAAACTGCTGTGATGATTGTGTCATTGACTTCCAATATGATCGTTTTGAGTACGCAAAAGCGTTGATTTTCCTTGAAGAACAACGCCAATTGATGACAGAAAATTTTGCGTTGACAGCCACAAATGGCGAAAAAAATTTATTGCAAAGAATAAAACGGATGTTTGACATTTATCCCCCCGATAAAATAAATGCCTCTCAAAAGGTTAAATTGGCAACATCTATAGCCATGCTATTCTTTATCCTATTCCTTTCCTGTTCAATATCGGTTAAACAAAATAATAAAGAAGAATTAAAAAATTTATCTGAAGAAATTACTTCTATTCCGACTTCCTCGGGGAGTGGACCCATCGAAAAGTATTACAAAAAAGAATTCGCAAGCCGCCCGGTAACACCTACCATAAAAAATATGGCTAAAGTAATTACCAAAAAACAGACCACTAAATCATTAATTGATGGGCCGGAAAACGAATATGTTGATGCATTTATCAACCAGGATTTGCTGGCACAAACGGAAATGATTGATGCAATTTCCAGCTTTGTTGCTGAAAAGGACACTCCAAAATCTACCTACATTGTAACCATAGAGGAAGAACAATCCGGTAAGACGCAAAACACCATTTACTATTTTGAATTAAAAAACAATGAAGGAGAAACTGTTATAAAGCCGTTGATTATCCTTAAAAAAACCACCAAAAGCTCTAAAATAACGCCTCTTAAAACTTCAAGAGACAGCCTCCCCGAGACCTCAACTAGAGGTTTTAAAAGAAAAAGAATTACAAGCTAACAGTGTGCTTTTTAGCTTCAATTTGCCATACAATGAGTAAGGAACTTGTCCCTTTTGCCGATATTATTCCAAACGTTAGGCATCAGTAAAAGCAAAAAAGAGCCTGGATAATACGGCTTTAAAATGAGTATGGTATCTATAAACGCAAAAGGCCCGATAGAAATCGGGCCTTTGTTTACGAACCTAAATCGGTTCTGTAACCCCCAAAGAAAACATCTTGGTTACCAAGCACAAGTAGCTCTACTTTAGGTTGCTTACTAAACGTCTTTTGTAGGAAGTTATTTTACAGTCAATCAAATTTAATTAAATAATAGGCTGTCAATCACACTGCTGCAAGGGTAATAAACCAGAGATTTCTATCAATAATTTTGTCATTTCACGCTCTATTGTATCTCAATTTAAAGCCGCCTTTCAACAAATTTCACTTTATAGCTAAGGCAAGTAAATCATTAAGGTGTCGAAATGCCACGAAAAAGAAAACGATCAATCGTCTCAAGAAGCGTGTGGTACATATCCATAAACCCAAAAAAACACTTCATGTAAATTCACATATATAGTTTTAAGAAAAGCTGCTTCAATCATTCAAACTGAATTCAACAAAAATAAAGCTCAGGCAATTGGCTACATATACTACAGATTAAGAAATGCAGTTCAACCGTCAAATAAAAGCAGCTACTGAAAAAGCATATTTTTAAAAAAAAAGATCTGGAAATTCTTCAACCGAAATTTACCTGGCTGTATATATTTTTTAATAAACAAGATAATGCAGGGATTACTCTATACGTCTTTTTGACATGTTTAAATCTTCAAGGGAATTTTTATTCCTCCAGCACCTGTTCCCGTTAGAAATTAAAATCCATTGGGAGC
>JBBQQP010000006.1:0-31044 GCA_038215675.1 Chitinophagales bacterium
ACTTTTTATCAATGCCATTCTCGTCAGTTAATGTTGAGCCGCAAAGATAACAAATTGAATATTGTTTAATCCGGTAATTTGAGTGTGTTTTGAAGCATGTATGCCTTGTTGGTTTTGTACTTTAGCTGTGCTTTAATGAAAAATAAAACCACCCGATTCACACAAATCAAGTGGATAAAGCTCCTCAACGAAGCAATGTACAAGGGTGCGACGCCCATGAAGCTTCATAGCTATTCTGTCGCCGGGTTCATCATCTTTTAACTTGTTGAAAAAATACAATTATAATTTGGATGCTAATAGAACAGGAAATTTGGCTTGATCTAAAAACTTAAAACGCCGCTGATAGCTGAAAACCATCAACGGCGTTTACTAAAAAAAGTGATTCAAAATTTATTGCATCTTAAAAGATTCCAAAAATTTAGTGGTAAAATTTCCACTTCTAAAATCTTCGTTCTTCATCAATTGTAAATGGAATGGAATGGTGGTTTTGATACCTTCAATCACGTACTCACTCAACGCTCGATGCATGGTGTCGATGGCTTCTTCTCTTGTTTGTGCAACGGTAATTAATTTACCAATCATGCTATCATAATACGGTGGAATAACATACCCTGCATACACATGGCTATCAACCCTTACACCGTGCCCACCAGGTGTGTGTAACGTGGTGATTTTACCGGGACTTGGTCTGAAATCATTGTATGGATCTTCGGCATTGATCCTGCACTCGATGGCATGCATTTGCGGGTAATAATTTTTGCCACTTACTTTATGTCCGGCAGCTATTTTTATCTGCTCTTTGATCAAATCGAAATTGACTACTTCTTCCGTTACGCAATGCTCTACCTGTATGCGGGTATTCATTTCCATGAAGTAGAAATTACGATTTTTGTCTACGAGAAACTCAATGGTACCAACGCTTTCGTAATTGATGGCGCTAGCTGCTTTGATGGCTGCATCACCCATTAATTCTCTTAGCTCAGGCGTCATAAACGGTGAAGGAGATTCTTCTACCAGCTTTTGGTGACGGCGTTGTATGGAACAATCCCGCTCGCTTAAATGACAAATATTGCCAAACTGGTCGCCCGCAACCTGTATCTCAATATGGCGTGGTTCTTCCACAAATTTCTCCATATAAATGCCATCGTTTTTAAACGAGGCAGCGGCTTCTGTTTTGGCGTTTTCAAAGGCTTTTTCCATTTCACTTTCTTGCCACACTACCCGCATGCCTTTACCGCCGCCACCAGCAGTTGCTTTTAAAATAACGGGATACCCCACCACGTTAGCGGCCAGTTCTTTTGCCTGCTCTACACTTTCCAGCAATCCTCCACTTCCGGGTACCACCGGAACACCGGCTTTAACCATGGTTTCCTTGGCGGTGATTTTATCGCCCATGGCGTTGATCATATCTGGCGTGGGTCCGATAAATTTAATACCATGATCAGCACAGATCTGCGCAAACTTGGCATTCTCAGCCAGAAATCCATAACCGGGGTGAATGGCATCTGCATTGGTAATTTCTGCAGCCGCCATAATGTGCAGCACATTCAGGTAGGAATCCATGCTGCTGGGTTTACCGATGCATACTGCTTCATCTGCAAACTTTACATGCAAACTATCTTTATCGGCTGTGGAGTAAACGGCTACCGTTTTAATACCCATCTCTTTACAAGTGCGGATAACACGTAAGGCAATTTCGCCGCGGTTGGCTATTAATATCTTTTTGAACATAGTGAAAATTTGAAAATGTGAAAATGGCTCAATTTGAAAATGAATGAATAGTCAACTACCCTATTTTCACTACAACTCCATTTCAAAAAATAAAAAAACTTAAAAGATAACTAAACGGTGATTTTCTTTTGGACGTTGATAATATTTTACCTAATACTTTATTTACTTCTTCCAACTTTGCTTGGTGCACTAGGCAATTAGGATAATTTTTTGAATATTGACAAAGCCAAAGCCAGTATTGGGACTCCTCTGCTTCTTTTACCGCTATTTTCATTTTGTGAATAAAGTCAGCTTTACTTTCTGCATTTTGTGCCTCCATTGCATTTGCGCCAATTGAAGTTCCAGACCTAAGTAATTGCCTTGCTAAAATATATTTTCTTTCAGCCTCAAGTTTTTCACAATACTCAATTATCATTAAAGAAAAATCAAATGACAATTTCAAGATAGGGTTACTATCAAATAGTTCTTTTTTAATTTTCAATTTTTTTAATCAAAAAGTAAATAGAAATTGTAGAGTCCCGGTTCTTGTAATTTTCAAATTGAGCCATTGAGTAATTTGCTAATTAGCTAGGGTCTACCAAAAACAACGGTTGGTCATATTCAACCGGGCTGGCATCTTCTATCAATACCTTTACGATTTTTCCTGTTATTTCACTTTCAATTTCATTGAACAATTTCATCGCTTCGATGATGCAAACTACTTTTCCAGGGATAATTTCATCGCCAACATTTATAAAAATGGGCTTACCCGGTCCAGATTGGCGATAGAATGTACCGATCATCGGACTTTTTACGGTGATATAATTATCTGTTTTTGGTATTTCAACGGCGGCTGCCGGGGAAGGTGTTACAGCCGGTATATTTTGTGCAGGTGGTGGTGGAGGAGAATAAGTTTGGGCGTGCTGTCCTCCTGAAAGGAAATGCTGAACAGGATCTTTTTTTTGTTTGACAGTTATTTTAACACCTTCTTCTTCAATCGTAATTTCACCAATATTGGTCTTGTTAATTAGCTTCACCAATTCCTGAATTTGTTTAATGTCCATATTGCGATATTAAATGGTTTTATTTTGAATAACGGGCGGCTAAGGTAGGTAATGATTTATTAATACAGCGACTTTTTAAAAATAAAAGAATTTTAGAAAATTGACTAAAATTGGTTAAATGCAATAAAAAAAACCACAAAAACGCCGAAAAACAGACCAAAAACCACTAAAATAAAAAAGGCCTAATTTTTGGAAACAGGCCTTTTGGAGAAAATTTAGTTGTATAATTTAGCCTCTATCGTACAGTTGGCTTGTTTAAAAAGTTCGAATAATTAAGCGAAAAACTACGAATGCTCTTTTACTCTTTCTACGTATTCACCCGTTTTTGTATTTACCCGGATCAATTCTCCCTCGTTTACAAACAACGGTACATTTACGGTAGCACCGGTTTCTACTGTAGCAGGTTTAAGGGTTTTGGTGGCCGTATCGCCTCTCATGCCCGGTTCGCTGTAGGTAACCAATAATACAATTTTATCGGGTAACTCTACTCCCATTGGCTGGTCAGTTTCGCCGTTGATCAACACGGAAACTTCCTGGCCATCTTTTAAAAACTTAGGCGCATCAACCATCGTTTCAGGTACGGTAATTTGCTCAAATGTTTCTACATCCATAAAACTGTAGCCGGTATCATCTTTATATAGGTACTGATAAGCCTTCTTTTCAACTCTTACCGGAAAAATAGTTTCACCGCTGTTCCATGTAACTTCAATGGTGCGGCTATTGTCTACACCTTTCATTTTTGCCCAAACTTTTGCAGCGGCACGGGCTGTTTTGTTTTGTCCGAATTCTATTACGGTGTATAAACTACCATCTACTTTGATGATAAGCCCTGAACGCATGTCTGCTGTTGTTGCCATAATTATTTATTGTTTAGTGTTTGTTTTTTACGATTGTTAGTTGGTGGCTTCAAGCTATCGGCATTCCCATTCAGCATAGTAACCGATTAGGCCTTCCAAATAAATGGGTTGCAAAAGTAGGAATACTAAAGCTAAATAGAAAATTTGAAGCAAAACAGGAAATTCAGCCAAAAAGTGAATTTCAAATCTTGCTGTTTTTTACAAACAGGGTTGATCAGGATTTTAAGCAAAAGCATTAACACCATAATTTAACCATAAAAAATTAGCTTTACAAAAATTGACATTTGAAAAACATCTTCATCCTGCTACTATTCATCGGAGGTTCCTTTAGATTGTTTGCTCAGAATGACAGCAGCAATAACTACGTAAATAGATTTTTAACGATCCCTGCCTTTAAACTATTGGCCGTGCCTGACAGTATAGAATTTGCCAATCAATATTTGAAAAAGAATTCGCCGGTAGTGTTGATTTTTTTTAATCCGGATTGCGACCACTGCCAAAGTGAAACAAAGGAATTACTTGCTTACAAGGAAGAGTTGAAGCAAATCCAGATTCTAATGGTTTCGAGTGCGCATTACCGGGAGATTAAAGACTTTTATGAAATCTATCAATTGGCTTTGATGCCCAACGTTAAGGTTGCTCAGGATATCAATTTGAAACTGGGTCTGGTTTTTAAAATAAGAACTTACCCTTCTCTGTTCGTGTATGACCAAAAGGGAAACCTCGCTAAAGCCTTTGTTGGAAACATTGGCATACCTGCCATACTGGATGCTGTTAAATAAAAAGGATTTGCTATTGACGAATTATGGGCAGTTCAACAAATTAACTAAATATGATTTTTATCAGGAAGCGCATTGATCTTCATCTCACATTTCAAAATTTGCCTATAATGCCCTTAACTTCGCTGCGCAAATAATTATCTTAAAATAATAAATAAATTATCATGAAAATTACTGTAGTTGGAGCCGGAGCCGTAGGTGCAACCTGTGCCGACAATATTGCCCGCAAAGAACTTTGTACTGAACTGGTTTTATTGGATATTAAAGAAGGGGTAGCCGAAGGCAAAGCCCAGGATATGATGCAGACTTCAACCCTGCTGGGATTTGATACAAAGATCACCGGCAGTACCAATGATTACAGCAAAACCGCTGATAGCAGCGTTGTAGTAATCACATCTGGCTTGCCACGTAAACCAGGAATGACCAGGGAAGAGTTGATCGGTGTGAATGCAGGTATCGTAAAAAGTGTTGCAGAAAATATTTTAAAATACTCACCCGACGCAATTATTATTGTGATCAGCAATCCGATGGATACCATGACCTATCTCGCTTTAACGACTTTGGGTATATCTAAAAACAGGATCATTGGTATGGGTGGCACATTGGACAGTGCACGTTTTAAATACCAGTTGAGCCAACACTTAGGTTGCAGTCCGGGTGACTTAAATGCAGTAGTAGTTGGTGGTCACGGCGACACCACAATGATACCTTTAATAAGCAAAGCAACCTGGAACAGTGCACCGGTTACTGACTTTTTAACGCCCGAACAACAAGAAAAGATTGTAAAAGATACCATGGTTGGTGGTGCTACTTTAACTGCTTTAATTGGAACTTCTGCCTGGTATGCACCAGGTGCTGCAGGAGCTGCTTTGGTAGAATCTATTGTAAGAGATGAGAAAAAATTATTTACCTGCTGCGTTGCGCTGGATGGTGAATATGGTCATAAAGATATTTGCATCGGTGTTCCGGTTATCATCGGAAAAAATGGCTGGGAGAAAATTCTTGACTTTAAATTGAATGCTGATGAGCAAGCTGCTTTTGATAAAAGTGCAGCGGCTGTAAGAAGCATGAATGATGTGTTGAAGGCTTTGTAAGACAACGTTGATCAATAATATTTCCATCATAAAAAAACTTCTGGCTGCTAGTCAGAAGTTTTTTATTGTATAAATTCTCGGTGGAAGTATAGAATTTGTATTTGAGTAAATTTATGCCGCTTAATCATCATCGTTGATTAACAAACTTCTAAATATCAGGCTTTACATATTTATCTTTCTATGCGGTAAGCAAGTGATCTGACATTCGGTGCCGACCGCCTGATGTATGCTGGACGCAAGCGGTCTGACCTTCGGTACCGACCGCTTCAATCTGCCAGACTTCTTTACTAGCTTACCCCATCAACCACCATTTCTTTATTTATTTTTTGAACCAGTCCCTGCAACACTTTACCTGGCCCAACTTCTGTGAAATGAGTGGCACCATTTGCGATCATCGCCTGCACACTTTGGGTCCATTTAACGGCGCCTGTTAGCTGACCAATCAGGTTCTTTTTTATTTCAGTAGTATCAGTTACTGGCTTTGCAATCACATTTTGATATACCGGGCAAGAAGGTTGGTAAAAAGTGGTCGCTTCAATTGCTGCAGCCAACTCTTCTTTTGCAGGCAACATCAACGGAGAATGAAATGCACCACCAACAGGTAATACCAGGGCTCTTTTAGCACCAGCAGTCTTCATGCGTTCACAGGCAATTTCAATCCCTATTACTGAACCGCTTATTACCAATTGTCCGGGACAATTAAAATTTGCCGGCACTACTATTTCGCCGGTTTCGGCCTGTATTGCTGCGCAAATTTCTTCTACTTTGTCATCCGCAAGTGCTAATACAGCGGCCATAGTAGACGGATTTAGTTCACAGGCTTTTTGCATGGCGTTGGCTCTGATAAATACCAGTTTTAAGGCATCTTCAAAACTCAATACACGGTTGGCAACCAAGGCCGAAAATTCGCCCAATGAATGACCAGCCACCATATCGGGCTTGGCATCTTGTAGTGTTTTAAATGCAGCAATAGAATGTAAAAAGACGGCGGGCTGGGTTACGTTGGTCTGCTTCAAATCTTCGGCGCTACCAGTAAACATGATATCAGAAATTCTAAAACCAAGAATCTCATTGGCTTGCTCCAATAAATTCTTTACAAAAGGATTTGACTCAGACAAGTCTTTGGCCATTCCGGTAAACTGTGAACCTTGTCCCGGAAATATATAAGCATGCGCCATAAATAAAAGTTTAGGTTCAAAAATAATTTTTAAATTTGAACTATAAAATTTATTATGGATCTGGTTAGGCATATATTCATCTACGAGCACACTACTTATCAGTAATGCAGTTATATCAAAAAAGATGTGGAATGATGGTTGGATATTCTGATGCGGCAGGCTTCAACTCAAATGAAAAGGCAACAATGATTTTTGGTCAGGATTATACATTTATCGGCCCATCTGCCAAAAAAGAAAGCAGCTTATAGAAAAAATAATTAGTGGAGTATTTTATTTTGTTAAAGGAAAATATGTCCCAAAATATGAAACCTATTTTCCTATAATTGAAGAATGGACAATCGATTTAGAAGTGGTCAACCATTAATGTAATTTAGCGCTGATAAGTTTAAGAAACTCACTCCGTGTTTCGTTCTGTTCAAACTCTCCCCAAAATGCAGAAGTAGTCGTTACAGAATTTTGTTTTTGCACGCCTCTCATCATCATACATAAGTGCGATGCTTCAATCACCACGGCCACACCCAAAGGGTTCAGCGTTTCTTTGATTGAATTCAATATCTGGTGGGTTAATCTTTCCTGCACCTGTAAACGCCTGCTATACACATCTACAACCCTGGCAATTTTACTTAATCCTGTTATCCAACCATTGGGAATATACGCAACGTGCGCCTTACCATAAAACGGTAACATGTGATGCTCGCACATGCTGTACAACTCAATATCTTTTACGATCACCATCTCACTTACTTCTTCATGAAATTTTGCTGAATTCAAAATAGCATTTGCATCCTGCCCGTATCCCTGTGTTAAAAACTGCATAGCTTTCGCTACCCTTTCCGGCGTTTTTTGAAGTCCTTCTCTTTCAGGATCTTCCCCTAATAATCCTAGAGCCTGTTTATAATTGACTAATAAACCTTCTGTGACATCCTGATCGTATTGTTCTATTTTCTTGTAAGCCATTTTTGTTTTTTTTCTAATTAATTAACTGGATATTCTACAAAATTCCTTTCTGTTTCATAGAGCCGAATTTGCAGATCAAATTGTTCTTCTATTTTTTCCCTTAAAATATTATAGATAACGATTGCAATATTTTCCGCACTGGGATTAAGGTTTTTAAACTCAGCAGTATCCTCGTTTAAATTCTTGTGATCGAAGCGCTCCAATACATTTTCCTTTACCAGGTCACTTAACAATTTCATGTCATACAAATAACCCGTTGCCTCATCCGGAACGCCCGTTACTTTTACTATCAATTCATAATTGTGCCCATGGTAATTAGCATTATTACATTTACCAAAAACCCGCTTGTTGGTCGCTTCATCCCACGCAGGATTGTTTAAACGATGGGCAGCATTAAAATGCTCTTTACGAAAAACCGCTACTTTATTATTCATAATTTGATTGAATTAAAAATGAAAACTTAAATGGTTAAAACTGTGGAATTAACATTTAAACTAAAAATTTGTAGAAATAGTTCAGAACGTTTTTTTACCGAAGGTTATAACAGAAGTCTGCTGTTCAAACACATCAACTCTTAAGAGAATAACGTAAAAAATTAGGTTTTGTTTGTAGGAAGAAAAGAAAAATAAGGAAAAATGGATATTAACTACCGAAATATTCCACAAAAATACGGGGCGTTTCATACAGTTTAAGACTATGCAACTGTACTTCTTCGGGTAAATGTGGAGCTAATTCGTCCCAAATACCAATTACTAAATTTTCGATGGAGCACAACTTACCTGCCATGAAAGGAACGTCCAGATTTAGGTTTTTATGATCCAATTTATCAATCACATGTTCATGAACGATAAGGCTTAGTTTTTTTACATCATACACAAAACCAGTTTCAGGGTTCGGATCGCCCTTTAAAGTAACATACAACTCAAAATTGTGACCATGCCAGTTTTCATTCGCACATTTGCCGAATACCTCGTCATTTTCCTCCTTTGTCCACTTTGGATTAAAGAGCCGGTGAGCGGCGTTAAAATGTTCTATACGGGTAATGTAAACCATTGACTATGTTGAAAATTTGCGCAAAGGTAAATGCAAAACATTAGAATATGGAGCGTAACTACGAAATTTGTAGCATGCGGATTTTATTAACAGCAGCTACAAATTTTGAAATAGAGCCCTTTTTGGCTGAAAATAAAGAAGTTAAAGTATTGATTACAGGCGTTGGCGTGCCGGCAACTATTTATCACCTGCAGAAAAAATTACAGCAAAAGGAGTATGATTTGGTGATACAGGCGGGTATAGCCGGAACATTTCACCATGATATTGAACTAGGCGAAGTTGTACTGGTAAAGCAGGATACGTTTGCTGATATTGGCATAGAAGAGCAGAAAAATTTCAAGACTATTTTTGATGCCGGCTTTGCAGATAAGGATGCCTTTCCATTTAGTAATGGATGGCTGATCAATTCCAACAAACATATTGAGCTTTCATCATTGCGACAGGTAAGAGCTATAACGGTGAATAAAGTGAGTGACAGTATGCTTCAAAAGCAACAGGCTGTTCTTCATTTTTCGCCAGACATCGAAAGTATGGAAGGCGCCGGATTGCACTTTGTTTGTTTGCAGGAAAAAATACCTTTTATTCAAATCAGGAGTATATCTAATGCCGTAGGTGAGAGAGATAAGAGTAACTGGAAAATAAAAGAAGCCATTGAGCAATTAAATAAAGAACTTGGCTGGTTGGTCGATACGCTGCTATTGCAAAAAACACATAACCAATGAATCAATTGCAAAATCGACAGGAATACATCCACTTTCATCCATTAACTTTTAAGGTAAAATAGTATGCAACTTACATTGGGTTTCTCCCCTTGCCCCAACGATACTTTTATTTTCGACGCATTGGTAAATAATAAAATTGATACCGAAGGAATTGAATTTGAGGTACTGCTGGAAGATGTGCAAACGCTTAACCAATGGGCATTGCAGGGCAAACTGGCCATTACCAAACTTAGTTACGGTGTATTACCACTGGTGTTGGATCAATACATTGTGTTGAACAGTGGAAGTGCCCTCGGAAAAGGAGTTGGGCCTTTATTGATTTCTAATACAGCTTTGGGTATACATCAGGTGGAGCAGCAACTCATTGCTATACCCGGCGAAAACACAACGGCACATCTACTATTTTCGCTGGCTTTTCCGAACGCAAAAAACAAAGTCTTTTTACGCTATGATGAAATTGAAAAGTTTGTTTTAGCAAACAATGGGCTGGGCGTAATCATTCATGAAAACCGCTTTACATACGAGGCAAAAGGCCTTTATAAAATAATTGACCTCGGTGATTATTGGGAAACAGAAACCGGCAATGCCATTCCTTTGGGAGGCATAGTAATTAAAAAAGATATCGAACTTATTACGCAGAAAAAAGTAGATGTGTTGATTAAAAGAAGCATTGAATATGCTTTTGCAAAATACCCTGAATTAAATGACTACATTAAATGCCACGCACAAGAAATGAGTGAGAACATAATGCGGCAGCACATTGATTTATATGTAAATAATTTTTCTTTAGATTTGGGTGATCTGGGAAAGGCTGCTGTTAATGAGTTATTGAAAATCCACCAGAGCGTTACGGGAACAAACAAAGACAAGATGGAAAATATATTCTTAAGTAGATAACAAAACGAATCAACATTTATAAGGCTTATGCTAATTCAACTAAAAGATAAAAAATCCAAACAAAGTAAAATTGTTTTTATTGCAAGTTTACTAACATTAATAATTTGCTGTTTATGGCAGGTGGTAAATGTTTATCATTTTGCTTTTATTGGTGCAATTTTCGAAATGCTTTGGCTTCCGCTGATTACTTTGATATTTATATTACCAGTTGTTTCCCTGTCTTTTTGGATAATTGAGCAATTCAGATTAAAGTCGTTCTATTTATATTCATTGTTGATTTCAGTTGCAACGATTTTGGTTTTAATTTTCTTAACTTAAAAATCCGCACATATATTGAGATCAGCAATGCCTTCTACAGAAGAATGATCGGGAACTTGAAAACCGATGTTACTCAAATTTACCTGACCCGTTTGTCTGAGTCGGAAAAAAATTCCGGTCCTATAAATAAATTTTTCATTCTTTTTTTAAGGCCTTGCCATATACTTCCAGGCACCGCTTTCTCGCTTCCTCATGCACCACCATTGGCTTTGGGTAAGTAAACTCCTGAAATTCGGGTACCCATTTTTTTATATATTCGAGCTTTGGATCAAACTTTTGTGTTTGCAGGTAGGGATTGAATATTCTGAAATAGGGCGCCGCATCGCATCCACTTCCGGCCGCCCACTGCCATCCGCCATTGTTGGCTGCCAAATCAAAGTCAAGTAACTTTTGCGCAAAATAAGCTTCTCCCAAACGCCAGTCAATTAACAAATGTTTGCTAAGAAAAGATGCTACGATCATACGCACCCTGTTGTGCATAAATCCAGTCTCATTTAGTTCCCGCATTCCTGCATCAACTATCGGATAACCAGTTTCACCTTTGCACCAACGCTTAAAACCTTCTTCATCTTTTCTCCATTCAATTGTATCGTATTGAGGCTTAAATGCTTTGTAATTACCAATATGTGGAAAGTGCCAAAGAATCATTTGGTAAAAATCACGCCAGATCAACTCGTTCAAATAAGTTTCGGAAAGACCCCTGCTTTTTAATGCCAGTTCCCTAATACTAATTGTGCCAAACCGCAAATGAACTCCCAATCTTGAAGTACCTCTTACGGCAGGAAAATTCCGTTGATCTGAATACTTCTTCACCAGTTCTTCATTCAATAATTTTGATGGAAAAGGTTTGTCAACCGGTTCAAAGCCCATCGAGGACAAACCCGGGATCTCTTTTGCAGGTTGCTTATAAAAATTACTAAAATATTTTTCTGTGGGGAAAGCCTTGAGTTGAAGGTCAGTTAAAACAGCTTTCCACTTTCTGCTGTAGGGTGTAAATACAGTATAGGGTTTACCGTCATCTTTTAAAACCTCGTCCTTCTCCAGTAACACCTGGTCCTTATAAGTAGCTAGCGATACATTTTCACTTTCCAAAAAAGATTGAATGTGCCGCTCTCTTTCCAATGCATACGGTTCGTAATCGTGGTTGGTAAAAACCTTTTCTACGTTATATTTAGACAGCAGGCTCTCAAAAACTTCCATCGGGGTTCCATAAAACACTTCTAATGTGGAGCCAAGTTTCAGCAGTTTTTCCTGCATCTCTTCAAGTGCTGCATGAATAAATTCTACTCTCCGGTCGGCCTTGTCTTCCAACAGATCAAGTATATTTTTATCAAAAATAAAAACCGGAACTACAGGGTTGGCAGACTGTAGCGAATGATATAATGCAGCATTGTCGTGTAAACGAAGATCCCTTCGAAACCAACTGATATTTACTTTTTGCTTAATTTCCATGATTCAACTTACGGCTTCTACAAAATCTTTTTTTACTTTCTGGTTTAAACAGCAGTACTAAGAAATGGTTTAATAACATCCGTATATATTTGTTTTGAAATAATGGATTGGTAAACGATATCACCAATGCTTTGCACCCACCGCAGGTTATAAATACTGTTGGTTAAAAAAACCTCATCAGCGTTTACCATGTCATCGACTGTTAACTCTTTCTCCACCAATTGCCAGGCTGAATCCATCATTTTTTTAATGAACATTTTCCGCATTACACCTGCAACACAACCTTCACTTAAGGAAGGTGTATAAATAATATTATTTTTTATTATAAATACATTGGCAATAGTTGTATCACAAACCCGCCCATTTGTATTCAAAACGATGGCATCATTCCACTTTTCCATTTTTGCATGCAACGCCGCCATAACATATGGCAAATAGTTATTGTGCTTGATGTTGCTTAGGATATCACAGTTCTTTTTCACTTCTTCATAAATTCCCAGTACAAGGCCGTTACCATTCCACTGACCATTACCCTCTGGCAGTTTCCACGTCTGGATAATATAATTTGGCACATGGTTTTTGGCATCATATAAGCCGCCATCGCCCCGAATAATATTTAACCGGATCCTCGCTGCTGCTGTATGCCCGTTCTTTTTAGCAAGCGTAATAATTTCCTGCCGTAAGCTATCTACTGTAAAATGTTTGGGTATATCAAACTGTAAAACTTTCAGCCCCTTCCAAAGGCGGGCAAAATGTTCATCTTCAAAAACGATCTGGCCATCTCTCATTTTCATTGTTTCAAATAAACCGTCTCCATAACGCAGTCCACGGTTGTCGGCACCAATGATTGGGGTACCCTCTTTATAAATTTTACCACTGTAATTCAAATGATTCATCCGGTAAAGGTATGGTGGTAAAAATCAAGATCGAATTTCTTAGCCTCCCCGAGATATTTTAATTATTAAGTTTAGAGTTAAAAGGTGTTGCCTAAATTATAAAATAGTTCTGCCCTTGTTACATTTTATTAGAAAGGTTTGAAACTCCCCGAGGTTATCTACATATGCTAACGCTAAATAATTGTATCTTCTATCAATAAAATGATGACAAAAAAAAATCCCACCATTGGGTGGGACAATTACAGTAAATATATTTTAAAAATGCTTTGCCAATAATTTAAAGACATCACAATTCTTCGTTTAATATATTGTTTTTTACGGCATACATAATAAGACCTGCAGTACTTTTTGCACCAGTTTTAACTTTCAATTTGTCACGTATAGCTTCTACTGTACGTGGGCTTAGGTCAACAATATCAGCTATTTCTTTGGTACTTTTTTCCTCACACATCAATCGGAGAATAAGCATTTCCTTATCATTCAAATTGGCTTCCTGCGGTGCAAATTTTTGCGGTACCACATTATTACGCTGCTTTAAATTAGTAAGTAATGCCTTGTTGGTAAGAGAATTAAAATAATATTCCTGTTCAAAGCATGTCTTAATGGCCTCGTAAATAATTTCACTGTCACTCGTTTTGGATAGATAACTATTTGCCCCCAATTCCATTAATTTCGTAATCATACTGTGGTCGTCCATCATTGTCAGCATAATTACTCTGATGTGTGGCCAATTCTTTTTTATTTCTGGTAAAGCTCCGATACCATCCATAACCGGCATTTGAATATCCAGTAAAATTACGTCGGGCTGTACCATTTTCAGCATGTTTAATAAATGCATACCATTGTCTGCTTCTGCAATTACTTTCACGTCTTTTTTTGTACTTAACGCAGTTTTTACTCCTGCACGGTACAGTACGTGGTCATCTGCTATCAATACCTTTATAGGGTCCAAATTTGTTTCGTTAACTGACATAAAAAAAATTTCGTTGATTCATAGGAATTTAACTAAGATACATTTGCAAGGTCGGTCATTTAAATTGATTGCAATGTAGGACAAATACCCATTGTTTTAGATAGGAAAATTACTACAAGAACAGTGTAATTTACCGACAATTAACTACCATTGTTTTGAAAAGCGTCTTACAAGCGACAGAATAGCCATCAGAGAAGATTACATTGATTTTACAAGTGGGGAGTCATCATTGCAGGGCTCCTAAAAGTACAATAGCCAGGATGTTTTAAAATCTACTCATTCAATTAATTTATTGCGCATACCGTACATTAACAATCCGCCGATGGTTTTTGCATTCACTTTTGTTTTCATATTTTGCCGGATTGTCTCAATTGTTCGGGGGCTTAGGAATATAACTTTAGAAATTTCTTCGGTGGTTTTATCTTCTGCCAATAGCTGCAAAATTTTTATTTCCTTTTCATTGAACTGGATGGCTATAGTGGTTCCATAATGCTGGCGCACATTCTTTTTCTGCATCAGCTTACCCATTACTGCCTTATTCACAAGATCATTGAAGTAAAAATCATCGTTCATGCACGTGAGGATAGCCTCATAAATTTCATCAGGATCGGTCGTCTTGGTAAGGTAGGCGTTTGCACCCATTTCCATCATTTTGTTAATCATCTGTTGATCATCATACATAGTAAGTACAATAATTTTGATGTTTTCAAATTCTTTACGAATCATTTCAATTCCGTTTATTCCATCAATTTCAGGCATTCGGATATCCATTAATAAAACATCGGGTTTTTTGATTGCAATTTTATGCATCATATCCTTTCCGTCTTCGGCTTCCCACAGCATCTTCAGATTTTCCCGCCCCGATAGCGCCATTTTAATCCCATCACGGAAAATTTTATGATCATCTGCAATCGCAATTTTGATTAAATAGTTTGCTGTCATCGACATAAGTATTGGAGTTAATTCTATTCGGTTTAGCTTTTCTGGGATAAATATACCAAAAAACATTTGGTTTGATTTTGAATCGGAAAATTAAATTAATATTAATCGTTTAAAGCCATTTTAAGGCACAACTCTTCTGCTTACAAGAAATATGGATTTTTTAATAATACGTATTTTTACGCTCAATTTTTTTAGGTAAAATACTTACCAGTCGAGCAAATTTACACATAGCAACGTAAATACTACAGTATCAAAAACGGGCAATTTTGCTCATAGCCGGATTTATATTCCCACATATCTTTGTACAAGTTGATTGACATTGGTTCACCTTAGTTTATATATTCAAATCCAATCCAAATCCAATAGACTATTTAGAAATCGAATAACCAATATTTCTGTCAAAAACCTGTTTGTGCTTGTGCAACTGGTGTCAATCAACTAATTTTTAAATAACATTTTCCCATTTACCTAATTCTATAATCTTCTCTTAACGGCAGCTCAACGTCCAACTTATAAAACGTCGGGGCAGGTCTATTTATTTCATCGGCAGCATTTTCCTTCACTTTATTTAAGCAGTAAGATAGTGTTATGTCGATTTTTCGGATATAGGTATTTTTACGATCGTAAAGATACTTGCCAACTGCGTAGTAATTTTACTATGCCCTATCCGTATATTTACCCCAATTTAAAAAGATACCACACTTGTTACTTTCTCTCAAAAGCTTATTGGCGTTGGATTTAGCAAAGAATTCAGCATTCAGTAGTGCTTTTACCCATTGTTCAGGTTTAATTTTTAAAGCAAGTTTACAATGAAACTAATAACTATAACCTTTAAAAAACTAATCCACACATGCAAACGCAATGGGATACAATCGAATTTTTTCAGTCCTAATAAGAAAATAAAAAAAGGATGTAATTTTTATTCTATAAATTCGTTAGTAATACAATTAAAAACGATTTTATAAATTCATTACTTTCTTATATTATTTACTTATCTGAAGCAATGCCTTTCATTTTTTGTCTATACTTTTTAAAAAAAAGAGATTCTAAAGATGTAAAGGTTTTTTTTGTGTACAGTACCATGCTTTTTTTATCTATTGTTTTGACAGTAGTATTTCGTTATGTTTTTAAGTTTTATGCAGCGTATCTTTTATACAACAGATTTTATTTGGTTGCAGAATTTGCGTTAATATCGCTATTTTTTATATATAATATCAGACAGCCTAAATTAAAAAAGTTCATCTATTTTTTAATCATCCTCTTTGCTATATTTTCTCTGGTTGATTACATCACCTCCATCAACAAGCCTTTTATTTATTATCCTTTAGTGTTCGAGTGTATTTTGTTTCCCTGCATCATACTTTTGTTTTTTTATGAAAAGATGAAGTACAATTTTAAATATCCAATTTATCATGCTCCGGCTTTTTGGATTGCTGTTGCGTTTTTAATATTTTCCACCGGTAATTTCTTCCTGTTCCTTTTCTCCGAAACGCTGTTAGAAAACAAGGACAACAAAATATTGTACAATGACATTTATGGTTCATTTGCAATTCTTAAAAATATTTTATTATGTGTAGCCGTTATAGTCGCAAAAAATTCAGCCAAAAATGATGAAAATTCACATATTAATGTAAACCTTGAATTTGATACTTAAATCACCCTAATTAATAAAGCCAACTTCTAAACCACTCAATGATTTTTTTACAAGCCACTACCAACGCTGCTCCTTCGGGATTCCCCGCTATCATGCTATTTGGCACGTTGGCAATGGTTGGGCTTACACTCAGTGTTGTATTTTTTGTAATTCTTCACCAGCGCAAGGTAATCCGGTTCAATAACCAACTGAAAACGTTAGAGGATGAAAAACAAAAGATTTTATTAAACGCCTCTATAAAATACCAGGAAGAAGAACGAAATCGCATAGCAGCAGATTTACACGATGATGTTGGTCCCTTGTTGGCAACAGCCCGCTTATACCTGAATGAGAACATGATTAACCAGGAGCCGGCTGCACAATTGCAATCCATTTTTAGCGCAAAGCAAATCATAGATGATGCCATACAACTAATCCGCAATATCAGCCATAGTATGATGCCGCCGACGCTTAAAAATTTCGGCCTTGAAAGTGCGATGAGTGACTTGTTTCAAAAAATAAATGGTAGTGGTACATTAAATGCTTCCGTTCGTTTTCACGATTACCGCACAAGACTAAAATTAGAACAAGAGCTATTGATTTTTAGGATTTTACAGGAGCTGGTGAACAATATTTTAAAACACAGCAATTCAGGTTTTATTCACCTTACCCAGAATGCCAATGCAACCCATACCTACTTAAGGCTTCACCACGACGGGCAAGGTATAGTGCAAACAGAATTTGAGAGACTCAACCAGGTTTCCCACGGACTCGGATTGAAAAATATTGCCAGCAGAATTAAAGTTTTGAATGGCCGTATCTTTTTCGAGATTGATCCTAGTCACACTTATTACAAGGTTACTTTGGAGATTCCAAAAGATGCCACTTTCTAAAAGATCCGTTGTTTAAATTATTATTCATAATGCTGATTTACAGATTTATGGATTGATCTTTGCTAAGACGAGTCAGGAATTACAACTGCCAAAACCAATATGTTTTATTAATTTTGCCGCACGCAAATTCTATGAGTTTAATTAAAGTAGCTATCGCAGACGATCACAAAATCTTTCGCAAAGGAGTAATCCTTTCTATGCGTCCATATCCAAATATTAAGTTCATTTTAGAAGCAGACAATGGTGAAGAATTGCTTTCAAAGATACCTGAGACAACACCCGACATTGTATTGTGCGATTTAAGAATGCCGATAAAAGATGGCATTGATACTACCAAACAAATTACCAGGGATTACCCTAATATCAGGGTAATTATTTTAACGATGTATGAGGATGAACGCTTCGTAGGGCATTTAATGGATTGTGGCGCAGCAGGCTACCTGTTAAAAAGCACAGAACCTTCAGAAATAAAAAAAGCCATTATGGATGTGATGAGTACCGGTTTTTTTCTGAATCCTTTTGTAAATAAAGTGTTGATTAAGAAAAATTACAGTAAACAAAAATTCAATCCCAGTCTTAGCTCAGAAGTTGTTATCAGCGACAGGGAAAAAGAAGTACTAACACTGGTTTGCATGGAATTTACAGCTTCAGAAATTGCTCTTAAAATGGATATCAGTGCCCGGACAGTGGAGGCAATTAAGGACCGGTTGATGGAGCGTTTTGGTGTTAAGAATTCTGTTGGGCTTGTTTTTTACGCTATGAAAAATCAGCTCATCGATTAATCCATTCTTTTCTTTCAGACTTTTTTAACAAAAAAAGGGAACAAAACTTCCTGTAAAGTACCATCATCTAACGAACACAATTGCAGTCTCTGTTCTTTTAAGATCAATTGTTTTCTAAAATAGCCCGAATAAGGTAGAATCAATTTTAGAAATGATCTGGCCAAGATGCTCTCCATTTTCGGCAAACTTAATTTTATCAGCATCAATAATTAACAGGGGACCTTCTTTATACGTCTCAGCAAAGTTGTTGTAATAATCATTTAATTTTTTCAAATAATCCAGCCGGATATTTTCTTCATATTCTCTTCCTCTTTTTTGAATTTGGGCAACCAACGTTGGAACAGATGCTTTTAGATAGATCAATAAATCGGGCGGTTGAACCATGGATTTCAAAGTCTCAAAAAACTTATAATAATTATCAAAATCCCGCTTTCCCATCAATCCCATATCATGCAGGTTTGGTGCAAATATATTTGCATCTTCATAAATCGTTCTGTCCTGGATAACGGTTTCTGTACCGCGATGAATTTCAAGCAACTGGTTCAGGCGACTATTCAGGAAGAATATCTGGAGATTAAAACTCCACCTTGGCATGTCATCATAAAAATCGTTCAAATAAGGATTGTGATCCACATCTTCAAACTGCGGTATCCACCTATAATGTTTACTCAACATTTCTGTTAAAGTAGTTTTGCCTGCGCCAATATTTCCGGCTACTGCGATATGCTTTGGTTTCTTTGATTTTGCCATGTACTCATCCAATTAAGGATAAAATTTAAAATTAAAAATTGAATGCTGACTTAAAACTGAAAGTAAGCAAACATTACAATATTCCCCGATAAAAATACAGCTTCAATTGAAGCGAGATTTTAAAAAAAGTGGGTTATAATCCACATAGAAAGGCCCGATTAATAATTTAGCCCCATCGCTGCTCTTACAAGGTCCATCGTAGTTTTTGCGCTTACCCTGGCCTTATTTGCACCCATTTCCATTACGTGTTTTAGATACGTCTCATCATTCAAAATCGCATCAACCTTTTGCCTGATTGGAGCGATAAAATTAACCATGTCCTCACCCAACTGCTTTTTCAAATCGCCGTAGCGAATGGTGCAATTGTTATAATCTTCTTCAAATTTCGTAATTACATCGGCTGCACTTACTAATTTCATCAGTCCGAATATATTTTCAATATAATCTGGCTTTACAGAATTTGATTCAACAGGTCCGCCATCCGTTTTAGCTTTCATTACTTTTTTCCGGATCATATCATCTTCGTCCGACAAAAATAAAGTCGCCATTTGATTTTCACTTTTACTCATCTTCCCAACACCGTCAAGGCCGGGAACTTTTACCAATACCTGGTTGTAGTTAAATGCCTGCGGCTCGGGAAAAACTTCACCATAGCGGTGATTGAATCTATTGGTGAAGTTTCTTGCCATTTCCAAATGTTGCTCCTGGTCTTTTCCTACTGGTACATATTTGGCACGATGCAGGATAATATCTGCAGCCTGCAAAACGGGATAGGTTAAAAGACCTGCATTTACATTTTCCGGATGTTGCCTGATTTTATCTTTGAATGTAACAGTTTTCTCCAGCTCGCCCACATAGGCCAGCATATTAAGGTATAAGTACAATTCCGACGTTTCATATACATGGCTTTGGCAATACAAGGCAACTTTATCAGGATCTAATCCACAGGCAATGTTTTCTGCCAATACCCTGTGTACATTTTTTTTCAATTCTCTTGTGTCGGGATGTGTGGTAAGCGAATGCAGATCGGCCACCATAAAATAACAATCAAAATCGTCCTGCATTTTTATATAATTCCGGATAGCTCCAAAATAATTCCCCAGGTGCAAAAAGCCGGTTGGCCGGATGCCGCTCATTACTATTTCTTTCTTTTTAAACATAAGGACGGCGAAGATAACAAAAGTCAATTGTCTATCTGCACAGGTAAACGGAATAATTCCGACTTAGTTTTATAAAATAAATTTTTGCACCTGAAGCCAGTTCCGGTTATCCGTGCATGTGCTTTACCATCTAACCGGTAAAACCATTTATACTAATATTGACGGCTTCTAAATTGAATCCATTATTTTTGTCAGATGGAAGTAAATGATACTTTGGTAGATAAATTAGCGAACCTGGCAAGGCTCCAGTTTGATGACGCTGAGAAAGCTGGCATTAAAAACGACCTGCAAAAAATGATTCAATTTGTAGAAAAACTAAATGAACTGGATACAACCGGTGTTGAGCCCTTGCTTCACATGAGTAACAATGTAAATGTGTTGAGAGAAGATGAAGTAATAGGTAGTATTAGCCGTGAAGATGGCTTAAAAAATGCACCGTTGCATGACGGGCAGTTCTTCAAAGTTCCTAAAGTGATAAAGAAATAAATGGTTGTTGGATTTTTGAATGGTCACATTGCTTTAAAATAAAATTTTAAGATATTTTAAAATACCCCCGGGTTTTGATTCACGACCATTGTTTAATGAGGCACCATTAATTTTCAAATACAACCATTTATCAATTTAACAATACAACCGTATATAACAATCAATCATCATTAATTAAGCAACATGCAGGGCATCATTCATTTGGAAAAAATCATTAAAAGTTATTTCCTTGGCAAGCAGGAACTGCAGGTGCTAAAAAGTATAGACCTGAATGTTTTTAAAAACGAATATGTAGCCTTGATGGGGCCCAGTGGTTCGGGAAAATCTACCTTGATGAATATTTTAGGTTGTCTTGATACGCCCACCGGAGGCAAATATATTTTGAACGGAAAGGATGTAAGTAGCATGCCGGATAATGATCTTGCTGAGGTAAGAAATAAAGAAATTGGTTTTGTATTCCAGCAGTTCAATTTGCTACCGCGGTTAACAGCCGCAGAAAATGTAGCCTTACCGCTCATTTACAGTGGTATTGGCAAATCCGAAAGAATGGAAAGAGCAATGGCAGTTTTAAGCAAAGTGAAGTTGGAAGACCGCAGTACGCACAAACCCAATGAACTCAGTGGAGGACAATGCCAGCGTGTGGCAATTGCCAGGGCAATCATCAACAATCCGTCTATTATTTTAGCGGATGAACCAACCGGAAACCTGGATTCAAAAACGTCTCATGAGATAATGGACATTTTAGGTAAAATTCACAACGATGGCAACACGGTTATTTTAGTAACCCATGAAGAAGATATTTCTGCTTTTGCCCATAGAGTGGTTCGGTTAAGAGATGGCGTTATTGAAACAGATAAATTGAATATGCATCCATCCGTAATCGCTCAATTGGTTTAGATTTCTTTAATCTTTTTTAAACTACTCTCCTGCTTTTTTGTTGCCATTAAAACATAATTATCCAATAAAAATGGCAATTAAAATTTATACAAAAACCGGCGACCTTGGTAAAACAAGTTTAATCGGTGGTACCAAAGTTCCTAAAAGTCATTTGCGTATCGAAAGCTATGGTACCGTAGATGAATTGAATTCCTACATAGGTCTTGTTAGCGACCTGTTTGCTGACGAACATACCCGGGTAATATTAAAAGAAATACAGGACCGCCTATTTACGGTAGGTTCTTCATTGGCCTGCGATCCTGATAAGGAACCTTTGATGAAAATCCCTGATTTAAAGGAAACAGATGTCGGGTTGCTGGAAAACGAAATAGATACCATGAATGAAGTGTTACCAGCAATGAAACATTTTATCCTTCCCGGTGGTCACCAGGCGGTTTCTACTATGCACGTTGCAAGATGTGTATGCAGGCGTGCTGAAAGGCTTTGCGTAAATATGCAGGAACATGAGTTATTTGTTGACCCGCTCGTAATAAAATACATCAATCGCCTAAGCGACTATCTTTTTGTAGTGAGCCGTTATGCTGCAAATCTACTGGGTGTGGCGGAAGTGAAATGGAAACCACGGATTAATTAGCTGATGTGCTATTTTATAATGTGCTAATTTGATAATGTGCTGATGTGCTAATGAAATGCGCACTCTACAGAAATTATTACACGCCTTATAGTTAAACAAAAAAATTACGATGGTTGTAATCCGGATTTACCGGGCTGCTGCCATTCAAAAAATTAGCACATTATCGCATTAGCTAATTAATGATCTTCCCGTCTTTCATATGCAGTATCCGGTCACTCATTTGGGCCAATTCCTCGTTGTGTGTTACAATTAAAAAAGTTTGGTTGAATTTATTGCGAAGGTCGATGAATAGCTGGTGTAATTCCCTTGCATTGGAGCTGTCTAAATTGCCGGTTGGCTCATCTGCCATGATGATAGAAGGATTATTTATTAATGCTCTTGCAACAGCAACTCTTTGCTGTTCGCCACCCGAAAGTTGTTGTGGTTTGTTCTCTAGCCGGCTGGAAAGTCCTAAAGTTGTTAACAAATTAGTTGCTTTTTCAATTATTTCTTTTTTTTTGCTACCGGCAATCCACCCCGGAATGCATACATTTTCAAGCGCCGAAAACTCTGGTAATAAGTGGTGAAACTGGAAAACAAAGCCGATGTTTTTATTTCTGAAAGCCGATAATTTACTTCCGGAAAGCGCTTCAATTCGTTGTCCTTCCAAACTAACAGATCCTTGATCGGCTTTATCTAATGTGCCAAGAATGTGCAGCAGCGTGCTTTTACCGGCTCCTGAGGATCCAACAATGCTAATGATTTCACCCTTTTTTATCTGTACGTCAACCCCTCTTAAAACAGGCAGGGCTCCGTAATTTTTTATAATATTTGTTGCTGTAAGCATCTGGCTAAAGTAATTAATAATTAAGAATTATTGGAGCCTTATTGATAATAATTGATCGTTTTTTACACTATTGATTTACCTCTGTTAAAAAACACATTTGTTTAATTCCACCAAACTTTTACATTTGCAAAAATTAAATACACTAAGAAGATGTTTTGGACACTAGAATTAGCCTCCCATTTAGAAGATGCACCCTGGCCGGCAACCAAAGATGAACTAATAGATTTTGCCATCAGGAGTGGTGCACCTATTGAAGTAATTGAAAACCTGCAAGAACTGGAGGACGAGGGTGAGGTATATGAAGGCCTGGAAGATATCTGGCCAGATTACCCAAGCCAGGAAGATTTCTTTTTTAATGAAGATGAATATTAACGATCGATTACTGCACAAGCTGCGGGATTTGCCATTCATTCAATAAAATACCTGATAATAAAAGCCACCAATTATTTAAGTTGGTGGCTTTCGTATTTATTAAACCCGAGTTTATTTTTTTGAAAACTTGAATTTAAAGTAAATCAACAACAACGACAGGAAACAAATAATGCCATTGCAAATGATTACCGGCCTCAACTCTTTTCCAATTCCATACACCAGCCAGATTACCGTACTTAGAAATACAATCATCATCATTGATAGATTCAAATCGCCCACACTCTTTGTTTTCCAGGTTTGATATACCTGTGGCATAAAAGTAACACTGCTTAAAACAGAGCCTGAAAGCCCTACCACTTCTATCCAATCCGTCATAAATAAATTTTAAAGCTTACCGTATTATTTTTCCATTTGCTCAATGATGGCCTGCGTAGCGCCGGTAAAAGAAAAACCGCCGTCGTGAAAAAGGTTTTGCATGGTAACCATCCTGGTTAGGTCGCTGAATAATGTAACACAATAGTTCGCACAATCTTCGGAGCTGGCATTTCCCATCGGACTCATTTTTTCCGCATAATTGATAAAGCCTTCAAAACCTTTTACACCGCTACCAGCAGTAGTTCGTGTAGGCGACTGCGATATGGTATTTACCCTTACATGCTTACTAACGGCATAATGATATCCAAAACTACGGGCAACACTCTCCAGCAAAGCTTTGGCATCAGCCATCTCGTTGTAGTCAGGAAACACACGCTGTGCTGCTATATATGATAGTGCCACCACGCTGCCCCATTCATTGATGGCGTCCAGTTTCATCGCGGTTGCCAATACCCGATGCAGGCTCATGGCAGAAATATCCAGGGTTCTTGCATTAAAACCGTAATCGATATCTGTATAATGCCTGCCTTTGCGAACGTTCAGACTCATACCGATGGAATGTAAAATAAAATCTACTCCACCGCCGAAATGCTCCTTTGCTTTTGTAAACAGGTTTAGAACATCTTCATCTTTACTAACATCACATGGAACAATTGGCGCATTGATCATTTCAGCCAATTTATTTATTTCGCCCATCCGCATTGCTACCGGGGCATTGGTCAATAATATTTCAGCTCCTTCTTCGTGGCAGCGTATAGCGGTTTTCCAGGCGATTGATTTTTCATCCAATGCACCAAAAATGATTCCCTTCTTTCCTTTAAGTAAATTGTATGACATGTTTGATTGATTTGAGCGGTAAAAATAGCATTCTTATTTTTCAAAGAAAAAATTGTTAAAATAAATTATATCAAATCCTGTAATAAATGCGAGCAGGAAAACCGTTGTGCAACAGATCAGCAAGAACAACAATAGGTGAAAAAAATATTTTTCGGGAGAAATAATGACCTGGAAATATTGGTGCAATTGATAAACAGACCACATTGCTACTACAATCATTACAGGCAGTAGTAGTTTTTATAAAGCAATGGTTCGACACATTTTAAATTAAAACTTAAATTTCAAACCTACCTCAAAGCCTACCCGAAAAATTTCTATGCAACACCAACCATTTCCCGTGCATTCTCCATGGCAGCTGCCGTTGGCTTTTCGCCACTGAGCATTTGGGCTATAGCGGTAATACGCTCTTCTTTACTTAACAGGCGGATTGAAGTAGTGATTTTATCTCCCTGAATTGCCTTATACACAAAATAATGCGCATTGGCTTTAGCCGCAATCTGAGGCTGGTGGGTAATGGATATCAGTTGGTGTGAGTGGCATAAATCTTTCATGATCAGCCCCACTTGTTTAGCAGCTTCACCGCTAATGCCAGTATCTATCTCATCAAATATGAGTGTAGGAAGTTGTAATTTTTTTGCTACCAGCGATTTAATGCAAAGCATAATCCTGCTCAATTCTCCCCCGCTTGCCACTTTACTCAACGGTTCAAAACGGCCACTTTTATTAGCATCAAATAAAAACTCAATGCCGTCGCAACCGTTTATGTGCAAGGATTCTTTTTGTAGCTGTACTTTTATTTGCGCATTGGGCATTCCTACCTGTGCCAGCAAAACATTTACTTTCTCCGTAAACGGTTTGACCGATTTATGCCTGTTAACAGAAATAACCTCCGCCATTGTGTTACAGCGATCCAATAATTCATGCACCTGCTTTCCTTTAAATGCAATGGCTTCACCAATGTTTAAAATCTCATTCAATTTTAATTGCAGACTTTCTTTTATGACCAATAATTCCTCGGTAGTATTTACAGCGTGCTTTTTTAATAATTTATACCCAACCGATATTTTATCATTTACCACCTGTATCCTTTCTGCATTGTATTGCACGCCTTCGTCTATGCTTTCCAGTTCATCGCCAATATCCTGCAATTCCGCCTGTGCACTGCGTAAACGTTTGTGTAGTTCTTCAACCGAAGGATGGTATACTTCCAGCGCATGTAATTTGTTGCTCAACGATTTCAACTGCTGTACAATCGGCAGTTCGCTGTCCTTTAATTCAAAGTATATGGCATTTAACTGTTGCTTGATCGACTCGGCATTTGTTAGCAATTTGATCTCGGCATCCAGCTCTTCCAGTTCATTTTCTTTTAACCCGGCTTCTTCCAGTTCATCAAACAAGAACTGGTTATAATCCAGGGCAGCATTGGCCGTTTGCTGTTCCAATTCAAGTGCAGACAATTCCTTTTTTGATTTCGTGAAGGCGTTGTACACAGTCCGGTAATCCTGCAACAGTTCTATGTTTCCTGATAAAGCATCGATCACTTCCCGCTGAAAATCATTGTCGCCCAATTCCAGTGTATCAAACTGCTGGTGCAAATCTACCAGCATCGAACTTAACTCTTTCAACTGGTTTAAATTAACCGGCGTATCGTTGATGAAAGCCCTTGATTTTCCATTTACTGCAATCTCTCTTCTTACTACCAATTCCTCTTCAATATCCAGTTCATGCGTCTTCAAAAAACCTTTTACCTGTTTATTTTCTTTCGCTTTGAAGTAGCCTTCCACCACACATTTTTTTTCGGTATTCATCAATGTAGCGCTCCCTGCACGCTCACCCAGTATCAGGCTGAGGGCACCCATTAAAATGCTTTTACCTGCTCCGGTTTCACCGGTAATGATGTTGAGGTTCGAGGAAAAATCAATCGCAATCTCATCAATGATTGCATAATTCTGTATGTGTAGTTTGTGAAGCATATCAACTGGCAAATTAGTTTTTTTTATCGCTGCTTTCGCAGATTTTCAGCAATAATTTATAATCAGCTATTTAAACTAAAAAAGCACTTCAACAATTGAAGTGCTTTTTGAAAATATTTATAATAATTGATTGCTTATTTAATTTCGATGCTGTCGTTCAAATCAGTATCAACTAAAATACGTCCACAGTTTTCGCAAACGATCACTTTCTTACGCAATTTAATTTCGCTCTGCTTTTGTGGAGGGATGGCATGAAAACAACCACCACAGCTATCTCTTTCAACCGGCACTACTGCCAGACCGTTGCGATAATTTTTGCGGATTCTATCATAACTTAAAATCAATCGCTCATCAACGTGGCCTCTAGCATCTTCGGCCAGTTTGTTGTATTGCTTTTCTTCTTTTTCAGTCTCGTTAATAATTTTTTCCAATTCGCCCTTTTTACCCGACAAATTATTTTCTTTAACAGACACTGCTTTTTTTGCTGATTCTAATTGTCTGGCTTTCTCGCCGATTTCTTCCGTAGCATCTTTAATATGCTTTTCGCAAAGTTTCACTTCCAGCGTTTGCATTTCAATCTCTTTATTGATCGCTTCAAACTCACGGTTGTTTTTTACATTATCGCTTTGCTTTTCGTATTTTTTCACCAGGGCTTCAGCTTCTTTAATTGCTTCTTTCTTCTGGTTAATAAATTCCTGCATTCCATTGATCTCTTCTTCAACACGGGTTTGACGGGCGTGCAAACCTTCAATTTCATCTTCCAGATCTTTTACTTCAATCGGTAATTCACCTTTCAGAATTTGAATTTCATCCAGCTTACAATCTACTTTTTGCAGATTTACGAGAGCTGTTAATTTTTCTTCAACTGAGAAATCTTTTACTGCGGCCATATATTTTGTTTGAAATTTATTGTTTTTTATTTGCTTCCCAACGTTGAATCCCTGATCACCATCGTTGTATTACTCCCTTGTACTGCAAACCATTTTTCAACTTTTTTTTCTGCTTTTTTGTCAACTAAGACTTTGAAGCTGCCATAAAATAGTTTACAGGATTGGTTTTAACTCCTGATTTTTGGACCGCGAAGTTAGGGAATTTTTCACTTAAAATATCAAATAACAGTTCAATCGTGTACTGTTCACTCTCATAATGGCCGATATCCGCAATTACCAGGCGTCCGTTCGCATCAAAAAACTCATGGTATTTCACATCACCGGTTACATAAAAATCGGCTCCCGAGGCCACTGCCGCACCAATCAGGAAACTGCCGGATCCTCCGCACAAAGCTACTTTCTTCACCAATTTTCCCGTTAACGGTGTATGCCTCGTTACTGAAAGACGGAAGGCCTTTTGAAGAAGGTGTAGAAACTCAATTTCGCTTATTGCTGTTTCCAGTTCGCCTAGCATTCCACTACCTACCTGCTGGTGAATATTGTCTAAACTTATAATATCATAAGCCACCTCTTCATAAGGATGCGCTATCAGTAAAGCACTGCAAACATTTCTTTCCAGCCATGACGGGAAAACCAATTCGATCTTTGTTTCATTTTCGGTATGGGTTATACCCTGCGTTCCTACAAATGGGTTTGTGCCTTCCCCCGCCTTAAAAGTCCCTTCTCCCTGCGAATTAAAACTGCATTCGCTGTAATTGCCAATATGGCCGCCACCTGCTTTGAAAATAGCAGATCGCACAGTTTCGGCTTGAGGGGTTGGTACAAATGTGACCAATTTTTTTACCAAACTTTTCTTTGGTTGTAAAATCTGCCGGTTGATCAACCCCAGCATATCGGCCATTTTTCCATTTACGCCATCCATTATATGATCCAGATTTGTATGAATCGCAAAAATGGCAATATCATTTTTGATGGCAGAAATCACCGCCCGCTCTACATAATTTTTACCATTGATTTTTTTTAATCCGCCAAATATGATGGGATGATGCGCTACAATAAGGTTGCAATTTTTTTGAATTGCCTCCAGCACCACTTCTTCTGTTGCATCCAAAGTAGTAATAATGCCGGTGCAATCCCAACCGGCACTTCCGGTGAGCAATCCTGCATTGTCATAATTTTCCTGCAAACTTGCCGGTGCCACTGTTTCTAAAAAATTGGTTATATCTTGGATTTTCATTCGAAAAAATTAATAAGATGAGTTCAGCCGAATTGTATGCAGATTATAAAACAAAGATGCAAAAAATAGCCGATGTAAAGTATGCTTCAGCAGTTTTGCAATGGGACCAGGAAACCTACCTGCCGCCCAAAGGCAATGATTTCAGGGGGCAACAAATTGCAACACTGAACGAAATTGCTCATCAGCAATTTACCGATGAAAAATTAGGCGGGCTATTGCTTGACTTAAACGCAAAAGAAAACTTATCCGCAATTGAAAAAAGAAATATTCAATTAAGCCTGGAGGATTATACCCGTAATAAAAAGTTAAGCAGTGATTTTGTAAGAAAAATGAGTGAAGCGGTTAATAAATCTTATCATGCATGGGCACAGGCCCGAACTGAAAATTCATTTGCCGTTTTTCAGCAACCACTGCATCACCTGATTCAGTTAAAAAAACAAGAAGCTGATATGCTCGGTTTTGAGCAACATCCTTACAATGCGTTGATGAATGACTATGACAAAGGGCTTACCGTGGCTACCGTCGATGCTATATTCAGTGATTTAAAGCCCCGGCTATTGGTTTTACTGGATGACATTAAAAACAAAACCGCCGTTGATAACTCATTTTTACATCAACATTTTAATAAAGACGGACAATGGGAATTTGGAATGGAAATTTTAAAACGAATGGGATTTGATTTTGAAGCTGGTAGACAAGACATCAGTATTCACCCATTTACCACCAACTTTAGCAGCATGGACGTGAGGGTAACCACCAGGGTTGATGAAGGTGATTTTGGCAATATGACCTGGAGCTGTATCCACGAAGGAGGACATGCATTGTATGAACAGGGCTTACCTGTAGAACAATACGGGCTTCCTTTAAGTGAATACTGCAGCTTAAGCATTCACGAAAGTCAGAGCCGGTTGTGGGAAAATTGCATTGGCCGTGGCTTTCCTTTTTGGGAACACAATTTAAAATTATTACGTACGTTCTTTCCAGAGCAGTTGAACAAGGTCACAACAGAACAGTTTTATAAAGGAATCAATCGGGTGGCTCCATCGTTGATAAGAACAGAAGCCGATGAACTAACTTATCATTTTCATGTAATGATTCGATACGAAATTGAAAAAATGTTGATTGCAGGAACAATTGTAACAAAGGATATACCGGCATATTGGAACGAACATTATCAAAAATACCTTGGAGTAACAGTGCCGGATGATAAAAGGGGATGCTTGCAGGATATTCATTGGAGCCATGGAAGTTTTGGATATTTTGCCACCTATAGCCTTGGAAGTATGTATGCAGCACAATTGTATGCAGCAATTGAAAGAGAAAATCCGTCCATGGAAAGGGACATCGCCGGAGGTAATAATAGTGTAGTTCAACAATGGCTGAAAAATAATATATATCAGCATGGCCGTTATTTTTCGTCAGAAGACTTATGTAAAAAAGCAACAGGAGAAACCCTGCAATCAAAATATTTTATCCGTTATGCCACAAAGAAGTTTAACCATATCTATTCGCAATAAAATATATACCATGACTGATTTATTGTATAAGGGAAGACTCCTTGTTGCCATTACATTTGCTTTGGTGCTCTTGTGTTTGGCAAGTTGTAAAAAGCTGGCGGTTGCCGCCGGATCCCGCAGCCAGCTTGAATCGTTGTTTGAAGAAAATATTTTAAACAAAAATTTTATTGTAAACCTTGCGACTGATAACGGAACCAATATCACCAGCCAGTATTCCGGGTATAGTTTTATACTTACAAAAACCACTTCGTTTTATGATGGTCCGATGACGGGAACAAAAAATGGAGTTGTATACTCCGGAACCTGGACCAGTAATGATGATTATAGTAAGCTTATTATCAATCTAAACACTCCTACTCCCCCGGTTGAATTTAATTTCATCAACAGATCGTGGAAATTTACTAAAAAAGCATTGCCTGTACTTGAACTTGCTCCATGGGGAACTACCGAGCCAAAGGTTTTGCATATGGAAAGACAGTAAGTGAATGGTAAGTGATGTAATGAATGATGAGTGATGAAGGATGTGATGAATGATGAATGATGAATGATGTGATGAATATTTACACTTCACCAGAGAGCTACCGGGTCAACTATCAACCTTCAACTATCAACCGTCAACTATCAACCATCAACCATCAACCGTCAACCATCAACCGTCAACCTTCAACCATCAACCATCAACCGTCAACCATCAACCATCAACCTTCAACCATCAACCATCAACCATCAACCTTTAACCTTCAACCTTCAACCTTCAACCTTCAACCTTCAACCATCAACCTTCAACCATCAACCATCAACCAAAAACCATCAACCTTAAAAAATAAACCATCAACAATCAACAACAAGCCAAAAAACTTCAACCTTAAACCTTCAACCTAAAAAAAACA
>JBBQQP010000007.1:0-29517 GCA_038215675.1 Chitinophagales bacterium
TTTAGTTAGGCATTTTTTGTTCCATCGGAACAATATGTGGGTAGAAATTTCAGATCAATTGAACAGGCGTTCCGTAGGAACGCTATATTTTATCAAACTCAATCCACATAACGTTCCTAACGGAACGAAAATTCAAAATGACAGACACTCGTGCTACCCACATATTGCCCCTACGGGGCAGGGCTTCAGTCTTAACTAAATGACATTGCCCTTTCTGTGGTGCCTTTGAAAAAAAATAACTACCCTGCGAGGTGGCCCACAACATCGGTTTTTATAAAACGGAAGAATGCGATTGGTTGATTGAAGCGTTTACAATTGATTATACGACGGCATTTTTATCGTCCGAACAATTGAGCATGCCTTTTATGAAATTCATGGTAAAATGGCGCCGAACCAAATGCTGGTAGAGACTAAATACCACAATGCCTTTCTGGATATTTATGAACGGTACCAACACTGATTTATTTTGAAGGGAGTGAAGCATTTGAGGTTGGTGAAGGAGGAATAGGATTTGTTTTAAGGTTATTTTGAAAACCCGTGTCAGACTAAAAATGCCTACCGTGAAACACCGCCTGGAAACTAGATGAAGCTCACAAAAAAACGGTTGAAACAACTTCTCACAGATGGATGGAATAATCATTTAATCCGCCTATAAATTTTCCCCGAAAGGATTGGTGTTTTAATCTACGTTATGCTTCTGCCATCACTTTTTCAGCCGCAATTACTGTAAATGGCTGTTCCATTATACACAGTGCTGCTTCGGCCAAATCTAGTGACTCTTTAAATGCTGCATAATTTGGTTCTACCGTTTGTGGCAGGGTTTTATAATATGTAATACCTTCGTGCAGGTTCTTAAAATATTCTACATAATATTTCCTACGCTTAAGATCTAATTCAGTCAGTTTTTCACAATCAAGCTGCTCTTTTACAAAGTTGATGTACAAACTCAATTCAGCCACAAACATGTTCGCACGGTTATGGTTGTCCATAATATTGGTGCGGCCATAAATGTGATCGGTCATCGTTTGCAGCGATACTACTTTATCAAAATTAGCAATGTTGGGACCGGGGCAAATATTAACAGCTCTCAGGTTTTTTACAAACATCAATTCATAGGAAATAGCAGCAGCATTGCTTAACCCTACGCATAAACATTCCTTAGCCGTTATGTTGTTAAATAGTTGTTTGTATTCCTGCTCCGGCAAATCCATTGATTTTAATTGAGCAATTTTTAACTGCTGGTACTTGCGGGAAGCGGTGCAAATAGGCGCTTCGGTAAATTCGGTATTAAAGGCTAGGTGCTTTTCGGTGCAAGGACTACCTGGCTTATCATTATTAATGCGTTGATATTTTTCCGTTTCTGCCGTGGTTCCCTTCAAGTAGTGAAACCTTACACCCAATGGAGAATTGTGGCTTAAGACAACATCCTCCTTTTTTGCTTTGCGCAACAGTTGCAGCGTGGTTTCATCCACAGTAGTGGCTTCCGGTACCAATAAAAACGGAGTACCCCAGCCAGTGCTTTGGATGCCATAGTTTTCATGCAAAAATTTATCCTCTGCTGCGGTACCAATGCCACCTTGTACGGTAATGAATAGGTCAGGTGCATGTGCAAATGATTTACCCGTTTTTTTCTGAACGGCTGCATTGAATATTTCAAAAAGTGTATCCATTAATTCCTGCCTTTTTGATTTAAACTCTTCCAGTATGGGTCCCAACAAAAAACCATCCGTTGCAAAAGCGTGACCGCCGCAATTTAAGCCGGATTCTATTCTAAACTCACTTACCCAAATGCCCTTCTTTGCCAGATACTTTCCCTGTATGATTGCTGACCGGTAGTCACTTACTTTGATCACTACTTTTTTATTGAAACCGCCGTCTTCATTTACATCAAACTCAGTGCATTTTTCAAGATAGTTGTACAACCTTGGATTCATGCCGGCAGAAAAAATCACCGATGAATTTACCAAATTACTTTTTGCATAACCCCTTAATGCAGCCACCGCATCTGAACCATCTTCTATCATTACGCCCGCTTTATCAAAATTATTCCGGTCTGTTTTTGTCATGATGTTTACATCAATACTGCCTGCGATAACCTGGCTTCTCAGGTAGGATTCAATTTTTTCTTTCTCAGGGTGATTGTCGGTAGACATCATTTGCAGGTAGCGCTTTTTAACCGTGCTTTCATCCGGCAACATCTCAAAATATTGAACGATTTCTGCACCTGTTTCAAAAGCAGATTTTTTTATTTTCTCTACCTGTGCATTTACAATTGTGTTTACGAGGTTTAGATAATCGGTAATTCTTTTAGCACGGTAGTCTGGTTCGGTGGTTTCAATTGGTTGATAAATTTGGTTGATGGTAGGATAATAATGTTTTCGCATCATTTCTATCAACCTGTCTTCTACAATGGATATTACCGAAGCAATGCCAAAACGGGCTACTTTAATAGGTGAATCAACTGTATATGCCAAACCCATTACAGGGATATGGAATTTGTGTGGTTGAAGATTTGTCATTTTATATTGTACTTTTTATTTTGGCCGGGTAAATGCGTGATGATGATTTTTTGCGTTTATGTCGAATAAATTTTTGACAAAAAAATCTGGTATTTTTCTCTCGCTATTCGTTTAGATAGCCTTACTAAATGTATTGGATTCCCGGTCGCTTCTCCAAAGCTTCACGTCGATGGCTGCACTGATATTTCTGATAAAGGAATCTCCTTTTTCAGTAACCTGTATATTTTTTCCATTAACTATTACGAGGCCATCTTCTTCCGGAACTGCCAGTTGTAGATAAACACGTGCTAAAAACTCGGGTCCCAAAAACTCATTGTCGAGGCTGGTTTTGCGCTCGCACATCAGCTCAAGAATTTTTTTACGGATGGTCACATCTTCTTCCGTTAACAAATGCCCGTGAATAACTGGCAAAATTCCCCGGGTAATTTTTTCTACATAATCTTCTACTACTTTTTCATTTTGCGAAAAAGCATTCCACGAATCGCTGATACTTGATGCTCCCAGGCCAATGATCAGTTTAGATTTAGTGGTAGTGTAACCCATGAAATTTCGGTGCAGGTTGCCAGTAGCTGCTGCGGTAAATAACTTGTCGTCTTTCAATGCAAAGTGGTCCATGCCAATGCTTACAAATCCGGCTTCTTCCAGCAGTTGCTTTCCGCGATGATACATTTCCCATTTTTGTGCTGCTGCGGGCAGATCCGCTTCTGTGTACCTTCTTTGTCCCTTGCTTTTCCAGGGCACATGAGCATAGGAGTAAAAAGCAATGCGATCGGGCATCAGGCTTTTAATTTTCTGGATTGAAAACTCCACACTTTCCACGGTCTGGTGTGGAAGCCCGTAAATTAAATCGATATTGATACTGCTGTAATGGTATTTTCTCGCCCAGTCCACCACTTCTTTGGTTGTATCAAACGACTGAATGCGGTTGATTACAAACTGAACCCGGGGATCAAAATCCTGAACCCCCAGGCTGATGCGGTTAAAACCGACACCCGCCAGTTTTTCAATGTGTTCCTCGGTGGTATAATTGGGATGCACCTCAATACTAAATTCGTGGTCGTCTGTTATGATAGCATCTTTAGTGATACCACTAATCAGTTGTACCAGGTTATCCGGACTAAAAAAAGTTGGGGTTCCACCGCCCAGGTGTATTTCTTTGATGATGGGGGCAGTTGGCAACATGGAACGATACATGCTCCATTCTTTTAATACAGCAACTATATAGGGATCCTCAACACCGTGATTTTTTGTGATGCGCTTGGTACAGGCGCAAAAAGTACATAGGTTTTCACAAAAGGGTAAGTGTATGTAAACACACAATTCACCGTTTTCTGCATTGAACGTATCGATTACAGATTGTTTCCAGCTTGCTTCATTGATGGTTGAATAATCCCAATACGGCACCGTAGGATAACTCGTGTAACGGGGCGTTGGCACATCGTATTTTTGTAATAAATTTAAAATTGAAGCACTCATATAAATTATTTTTTACCCTCTGCAAATCTGATAGCCCATATTGCATTCAGTCAAAGCAAACGCCTTTAAAATCTTCTTTTGTAATGATTGAAAGTGCAGGGACCAAAACCATCAACATTAAAGACGAAAATTGCTGATCACTTAATCCAACTTTGTTTGCCAAAAGAAGAACGGAGTTGCTAACATGAATCAGAAATTAATCAGAATGCGTTGCCACACCTTACCTGTTTAAAACTTGAAAGGGTGCAATTTATTGGTTAATAAAAGAATAATAGATGATGACTATCATAGGCTAACCTGCTTAAAAACATAAGAGTATACGTTTAAAATTCAACCTTGATTTTAAAACAAACTCTAACCAGTAAAATAAAGCCGGGGTATTGAAATGGAGGGTAATATCCTGAATGATAAAGGACAAACGAGGTATATACGGTTAATATCGCAGTTTAGGAAATATATCAAATGAATTAAATACTGGCTAAAAAGTATCAGGGGGTTAATGTTCTATATTAGTTGGGTTTTCTAAAATCAGGATCAGTTGCCATTGATTTATTAAAGATGTAATATTTGCCATCTTTATTGCTGCGCCAGTAACGATGCCCCTGCAGATCGTAAAAGTATCGCCCATCTACGCTTCTCTTTGCAAACTGATCATTTACCGTAATTACTTTAGGGGCGGCTGTTATTACCTTTCTTTTTACCACCCGTCTAATTGCGGCTACAGAATCCGTTTTTTTAATTTCAGTATTGGTGTTCAGTGTAACGCTGCTATATTCATCTGAACGGCCTGGAACTGATTTTTTACTACAGGCCTGAATGCCTATTATAATTACTACTGCCACAATCAACAGAAATCTCTTACGCATTTGAATTCTTTTTAATCGCTATGTCAACAACTTTACCAAAAATTGTTAAAAGCCGAATTGCACCCAATGGTATTTTTCAATTCACCAAACTGGCCGGTTAAAATAAGCCCATTTGCCGTGCTAAAGTTTAGCCCAAACATACATTGTATAAATAATACCTTTGAGGCAAGGGGTTATTTAAATTTTAAAATATTGTACATGTCAATAAATCGTCTTTTAGCATTCAGCAGTTCAAGGGTGGGCAATGGTGGTTACCTGGAAACAGCCGTTCCGATTATTAAAGAATTTTTAGGTGATCACGTTCTGAAAATTGCATTTATTCCGTTTGCCGCGGTAAGGAATGACTATGATGATTATACTTCAATGGTAAAAAAGGGATTGGAAAGATTGCCTCATTCGATTGAAGCCGTAACACCCGGCCGTGGAAATGACGTGATTGAAAAAGCTGATGTAGTAATGGTTGGTGGTGGGAATACTTTTAAACTGCTACATGATATTTATTATTTGAAATTGCTCGATATCATCCGGGATAAGGTAAACAATGGATCACCCTATATCGGATGGAGTGCCGGGTCAAATATTTTAGGCCCCACTATTGGCACCACCAATGATATGCCGGTTATAGAACCAAAAAGTTTTAATGCCCTTGGCTTATTGCCGTTTCAAATTAATCCACATTACACAAACGTAAAACCAGCTGGGCACAATGGAGAAACCCGTGACCAACGGCTGGAAGAATTTATTACGCTCAATCCGGGTTTACCAATCATCGGTTTACCGGAGGGTACCGCCTTAAAGCTAGATAAAGGATTGCTCAGTCTGCTCGGCTCTGTTCCTGCTGTACTGTTTCAAACCGGGTTGGAGGGGGAGCCAATGATTAAAAAAGAAATCTCAGTGAAGGAGAATATTTCTTTTTTGTTGTAATCCGGCTATAGGTCCATTTATTTGCCAAACAGTTTTAAAATTTCAGTTATATCATTAAACTGTACTATATTGTTGGCTCAAATTTATAAGTCAGAGAAAATTTTAGTTCCTGCAAACAACATAAAATTCAATTTTTTGGGCAATTGCTGAACAAGTTTTTCCGGATTTAATATCTTACCCTTACTAAACTTGCTGTTTTAACCAATGCAAAAAACGTTTATTTTACTTTTATTACTCCTGCTTTTAAAAACAAGCGACGCTCAGCCTTTGCTAAAAGATAGCTCCCGTTTTTTTATTACGGTTTTAAACGAACAGCAGCAGTTTGTGAAGGGAATAACGATAGAACTATTTACTGCGGCCAAAAAAAACGTGGTAAAATCGGCCATTAGCAATTCTAAAGGACAAGCTGTTTTTCTTAACATTGAAGCTGGTGAACACTATTTTGTAATGTCTGGTGTGGGTTACCGGGTTCAAACATCCCCGGTATACACATTTCCTTTTGTGGCGGGTTCGGTTGAAAAGGAAACGTTTCAAATGCTACAGGACATTCCAAATATGCAGGATGTTACTATTGTAGGTACCCGGCCTTTTGTACAACAAATACACGGTAAAGTATTGATCAATGTAGATGCCGCTGTTACCAATGCTGGCACCAGCATATTGGAAGTTTTGGAAAAATCGCCCGGCGTAACAATTGACAGAAACGGTACCATCAGTCTGCAGGCAAAAACGGGTGTATTGGTATTAATTGATGACAAACAAACTTATTTATCTGGTGCTGAGTTAACCAACCTTTTGAGTAGTATGAGTTCATCACTAGTGGATGTAATTGAACTTTTAGCCAACCCTTCCGCCAAATATGATGCAAATGGAAATGCAGGGGTGATCAATATCAAAACAAAAAAGAACAAGCAAAAAGGACTTAACGGAACACTATCTGTAACTCCGGGACAGGGCCGCTATCCCAAAAGCAATAACAGCCTGGTCCTTAATTACCGCAAGGGAAAGTTCAACACGTTTCTTTCTTCCAGCGTAAACTGGAATAAAAGCTTTATCGACCTCTATGCCTTTAGAAAATATTTTAATTCTTCGGGTGATTTGTTGGCCGTACTTGACCAGCCTACTATTTTCAATGGCAACAGCTTAAATAATACGCTTAAAACCGGGGTTGATTTTTATGCTTCCGCTAAAACTACTATTGGTATTACTTTGAGCGGGATCGCTTTTTTAAGAGAGAGTAGTAACAATGCAACCGCAACGTGGAAAAATCCAATCGGTTTTGTTGATTCAGCCATCGGAACCTATGGCACCAGTTCCAATCGTTTTAAAAACGGCGGCATCAATCTTAACTTAAAAAAGATTGTAAGCAGCAGCCAGGAATATTCTGTTGACGTGGATTGGATAGATTATGCTATCCGCAACGAACAATTTTTTAATAATAAGCTGTTGTCAAATACCGGATATTCTGAATTTACCCGGGGAAACATTCCTTCCTCTATCCAAATATTTTCAGCAAAAGCAGATCATACCCTTCGTTTTGCAAAAGCGGGCAAACTTGAATCCGGGTGGAAATCCTCACATATTAACACCGATAATTTAGCAAATTATCAACTGTTGAATAATGGTCAATGGGAAGAAGACCTTGGCAAAAGCAACCATTTCCTATACAAAGAAAGTATTCATGCTTTTTACACCAACCTAGAAACAAAAAAAGAACGGATCACCATGCAGGCGGGGCTGCGCTACGAATACACAAGCTACCGTGCCAATCAACTGCAAAAAGACTCGTCATTTTCCAGAAATTACCAGGGCCTTTTTCCTTCGGGATTTATAAGTTACCAGGCTGATTCTTCTAATGGCTTTACTTTTACCGCTGGTCGCCGCATAGACAGACCAGCCTTTCAAAAACTAAACCCTTTTGTTTTCATCATCAATAAATATACCTACCAAACAGGTAATCCTTTTTTTCTGCCACAATATAGCTGGAACATGGAACTTAGCCACCAGTACAAATCCATTATAACAACTGCAATATCGTATAGCAGGATTGAAAACTATTTTTCACAATTATTTCTTACCGATAGCAGTGGTATATTAATTTATACCGAAGGAAACGTGGGGCATGCAAAAAATATTGGCGCATCCGTTACTGTACAAGTGTCGCCTTTTAAATGGTGGTCGCTTACCAGCCAAACCGTTTTTAATTATAAGGAGCTAAAAGGCTTTGCAGAGAGATATTATTCAGCCTCCGTCAACCAGATAAACCTGAATATCAATAATCAGTTTCGGATCAACCGGATCTATACAGCCGAACTTTCCGGAGTTTACACCAGTAGGGCACTCAACGATTTGCAGGAAATTTTATCTCCAACCGGACAGATAGCGATTGGCTTTGCAAGACCGGTGTTGAAAAATAAAGGCACCCTTAAATTAAGTATCCGGGATTTGTTTTATACCCAGATAAATGAAGGCACTACCCGGTTTAAATCTGCTGAAGAATACTTTGTTATCTGGCGTGACAGCAGGGTAGCAACCATTGCCTTTTCGTGGCGTTTTGGCAAACAACTCAAAACAATTAAACGCTCAACCGGTGGGGCAGGTGCCGAAATACAACGGGTGGGCACCGGTAATTAGAAAACCGCCGCTATTAAAAGATAGTAAACTAATCTTATGATCCGCCATCTCATTGCGGTGCTTGCAACAGCTCATTTACCTTCTTAAACTGATAGCCTTTTTGCTTTAGTTCAACAATCAAATGATTTAGGCGAAAATAAAACTTGTCGGTTCTTTTCGGATCTGTGCCAACATGCAAGAGTAAAATAAATCCATTTAAACCATTGCTATCTTCCCGTTCCTTAGCTATAATGGATCGGTAAATTTCATCCGAGGTTCGATAATTTTTTAATCCCGGATAAGTATAATCCGCAGCGCTTAGCGTTCCGGGTGAGTAATTGATGAGCTGCATGCCCATCTCTTTTGTCCAACTGGCGATGCTGTCATTGTACCATTCGTAGGGCGGAAGAAAATAATTGATAGCATTTGTTTCAACGCCACTTATCCGTATGGCTTGCAGGTTATTTTTAAGATCATTGGTGAACTGCGCTTTGGTAACCAGCAAACTGTCGCGGTTACTCCAATCGCAAAACAGAAGGTGCCGGTCGCTGTGGGGACCCAGGTAATTACCTTGTTGTTGTAATGCTTTTATCAGAGGCTGAAAGGATTTATTCCGGTAAAAGTTTCCGGTAAAAAAGAAGGAAGCTTTTATGGATTGCTTTTGTAAGGCTGCCGAAATCATTTCACCTCCTTCGGCAAAGTCATCGCCGGTAAATACCAGGGCAATTTGCTTTTTTTCCCTATTGCTCCTTATTGTTGCTCCTTTGTAGCGCTCGCTGTTTTTATTTTTCACTGCAGCTTCCTTTGCTGCCAGCAAATAAATGAACGAAGCCGTTCCATCCATCGTTGGTTCATTGGTACTATAATCGCCATAGTCATCATGGTAAACAGCAAGGTCGCTTTGAAATGAAGCATATTCGTCGGCATCCTGCAATTGTATGCCAATCAGATTTTTGAAAATGCTGGTATAAACCGGGCCATCCACCAGGCCGCCATTGACTGGATATTGTTTTAAATGCGTAAACGCCGAATGCGGATCTACAGGGCTATCGCCCCATGATGGCAAACCGTACACCATGCTGGTGCCCCAGGGATTGCAACCAAAAAGCCAGTCGATATTGGCTTGCTCCAGTTCTGCAAATTGATTATCACCGGTCAGTTGCTGGTACCAGTAACACTGGATAGCAAAAGATGTAGTTAAGTTATTACTACACCAAATGAAAGGTACTCCGCGATAAAATGCATTCAACTTAGCTTTCCTCCATACTTTTTCAATTCCTTTTTTATAATAACCGGTTAGGGTGTCTCTTCTTTTATCCTTAAGAAGCTTAGCCAGTTCATAGTGTCCGATATTTATAAATGGATACCATTGATAATGCTTAGCGGTATCCGTACCCAACCAGGGTGTAATCGGTTCTGCTACAGCAAACATCATTGCATTGTGAAGTGGCGCTTCAATTAAACTGGCACCATTCTTCTTTTCAAATTTTTCTTCCAGCATTTTTATTTGAATGGCATTGGCCAATTCCATATCATCGGTCCAGTTATCTTCTGCGTAGATATAGGGAGATCGCACAGAAACTGTTTGTGAAACGCCGAATTTTTTTAATCCGAAAGCCAGTGCTGTACCAGCTTTTTCATCCAAAGTGGCCGCATATTTTTTATTCACTTTATTGAAAATTAGTGACCCAAGGCCAAATGCACTGGAAAATTTTCCGGCGGTAGAAGAAGTACCTGTTGTATTGTTCATATACTTTCCCCGCTGCTGCGGTTCGCCACTTACGAAATATACCGGACGTTGAAATCCTCTTCCGTAAAAACTATCTTCTTTTGGTATGCGCATACCCTGGTGGTCACGATCATCGCCTAACTGGTTAAACATCTGGTCGGCGGCAGGATGCATTTTTAACAACCAATCCAATCCCCACTTTGCCTCATCCAGCACATCGGCCATTCCATTTTTTCCATCCAAACCGTTCGCTAGTTTTTTATCGGCAAATATTTCAGGAAAATCACGGTAGGCCATTAGTAAATGATAGGTGGCATTGGCCGTAGTTGTTGAATATTGCAGATAATCACTGGCATCATGCCAGCCGCCTGAAACATCTATGTAGGTACTGTCTTTAAGACCGGCCTTTTCCCCATACAGCGTGTAGCCGTCATGGTTATGGCAACTGTCCTTTAAAAAGGGATTAAATCCGCTACGCTGCTGCCGCATATATTGCAGGCAAAAATCGGCCGCCCCATTGTAAACTTCGTTACCAATTGTAAAATTGGGTGATGTTGCTTTGCCAGCTTTCAGGAAATACCTGCCAGGCTTTTTATACAAAGAAAAATTGAGCCGGTACGTATTTTCAAACGGACCATAGGCACCAAAATTTTGCAGGGATGAATGAGAATAAACGATTTTTCCGGTGACGGAATCTACCAAACTGAAAGTGCTGATTTGTTCATTTCCCTTACCACACCAAACAGCTACTTTAATTCCATCGGATGTATAGCCTAATTGGTTGATTCTGATCCAGGCAGTAGTATCGTTGGAATTCCGGAACGAAAGGATACCAATTGCGATGAGTAAAGCCAGCATTAAAAACCAACTGTTTTTCATAAATAAAAGCTTTTTAACCTTGAACATCTTTAAAGTTAAGTCCAATAGGGTAAGCCTAAAAATTCTCTTTTAGTTTTGGATCAACTGTTAAAAAATTGGTTCGGCATTTGAATCAAAAATATATGCTGCAAGAGTGTGTACATTGCGCCCGAAACCTAAACCCATGGTTAATTTAAAATTAGCTGATTGGCCATTTATTCAAAACAGGAGTAAAATATATCTTTAACTATGGATGAACCATTTGAAATTCCGGTTTTGTACAACAACCAGGAACTACTATTTACAGCCAGACTGCTGGCATTTGGCTATGTGCATAAATTTGAGGTGGATGTATTTGGACAGCAACTATTTTTTGAACAAGACGATAGCGGCGATTACCGTGCACTGGCAGATCCTGCAAATTTGGATGTCGTAAAGAAATTGGATGTGGAACTTTTACAGGCAATTGCGCAATCAATTGAATCGATTTTAAAATGATAAAAGACTACCACACCCCTGGGGAATTGAAGTCTCATTATTTAATTATTTTCAATAATTTGAAAATCAGCCCGCCATCAATCAACCGGCTGGATTTACAAACTTTGTTATCAGGAATTAGTTTGTAATATCCGAATAATGCTTTCCAGTTCCTGTTGATCTGCCACATAAAAATTACCGGCATCGCTCACCTTAGGATTGGCATAAGTCATTGGGTTTTCTACCGCCTTCCTTGCGGAGGTATGATATTCCCATGCTCCGGTTTCTTTAATTAGGGTTTCAATGTTTTCGGAACGCACACCGGCGCCGGGCATAATACTGATTCTTTTTCCAGCCTGCTCTACCAGTTGTTTTAAAACAACCATTCCTTCCGGAGCGGTTGCTGCAAGCCCTGAAGTAAGCACTCTTTCACATCCTGCACTGATCAAAATTTCCAGTGCAGCAAACGGGTTTGGCACAGCATCAAATGCACGGTTGCAGGTTACCTTCATCGGATACGCCATTTCAACCACTTGCTTCATTTTATCAGCATCTATTGCTCCGTTTCTTTTTTGAACGCCTACCGACACCCCATTGCAGCCCAACTGCCGGCACATCAAAATATCTTCCACAACAATGGCCCATTCATCCTCCTCGTAAAAATAATTCATGCTGCGTGGGCGGATGATGGGAAATAGATCGATGGTAATTTTCTCCCTCACTTTTTTAATGGTACCGTAGGATGGGGTTGTTCCGCCTTCTATTGGATTATCGCACAATTCAACCCTTGTTGCTCCCGTATTTTCAGCAATCTGGCAACTTTGAATACCAAAGGCACAAACCTCAAGATTCAGTTTCATTGATTTACTCATTTTGTATCCATTAAAGATATAAAGGGATTGGTTAAATAGTTGGTTGCGTTCTGCTTTCTTTTTAATCACATAGATTGCCAGCATTTGGGGGTTGTTTAAGTTGATTATTTGGGTTTGATACTTTGTTACGCTATTGGTGCCTTTTTTGTTTTACTACATTAAGTTAATCAGCGTTTAGTTATTCCTTTTTACAATGATTGTAAATATTCTACTGGCAATTCAACAATAATCAAAACCGGCAATCGTAGAAAAATACCTAATTTGCTGTAATCAAATCATGCGAGGAAATTATTATGCTGGCACAAATTGAATACCCTGAAATATTGCAGCTTCAGGAATTGGATACCTATCTTGCCAATGGTTGGTTTAGAATGCGGCAGACCATTTTTACAACCAATTTCCTTCAATTCGATTCGCAGTTTTATTCGGCTATTTGGTTAAGAGTGGCATTGGCCAATTATGTTCCCGATAAAAAATACCATACCCTGAAAAAATTGAACAGGGCTTTCAAAACTGAAATCAAACAATCTGCTGCCGGCGAAATTTCGACAGCACACGAGTTATTGTATTTTGAATATCGTGAGTCTGTTGGTTTCGATGTTTCTCCTTCATTAAAGGAATTATTATTGGGAAACGATCCTGTTAGCAGGTTTAATACTTATGAAGTAAATATTTATGATGGCGTTACCTTAATAGCAGCCGGCTTTTTCGATCTTGGTGCAACTTCTGCTGCTGGTATCAGTTGCATTTATCATCCTGCTTATAAGAAGTATAGCCTTGGTAAGTACCTGATGTATTTAAAAATTGAATTTTGCCTGCAACAGCGGTTACAATTTTTCTATCCTGGCTACGTAGTACCGGGCTGTGCTCCATTTGATTATAAACTGGAAGTAGGAAAAAGCGCACTCGAGTACTTACAATTATCATCTAAACAGTGGGTGCCTTATACCACAAAAGAAACCCTTGCCAATCCGCTGCACCAAATGGTTGAACAATTAGGCATTTTACAAAAACATCTTGCCCACAGTAATTTACCGCACCAGTTTTTACATTATCGTTTTTTTGAGGCCAATTTACATCCTTACTATTACGGCTACGATCTGTTTGATTTCCCTGTGTTTCTAAATTGTTTCCCAACAGATAAAGCAAGTACTTACATTGTGATTGTGTTTGATGTTGGTACGGCCTGTTATCGTCTGTTGGAATGTAGTGCTGTAATCAATATTGGTTTTCAACCTGAGGGCGGTACCGTTTTTGACGCCGATTTATTAAAAGTGAAGGCCCCCGTTTTTGCCAGTCCTATTCCTGAAGAGATGGCTACATACATGCATCAATTTTTAGAACAATAAACGATCATGCCAGCAATACGATTAATTTTTGAAGCATAGCGTTGCCAGCCTTGCTTCCTTGCTGAGGCAATAGTTACCCCGTTTATATTCGATTGCAATTATTATTTTTATAACACAGGATATTAAGTATGCGCCTAACCGCTTATATATCATTTTGCAGACTACCGGCGCAATTGGCAAATGGGGATTGGGCACCGGTTTAATGTCTGTTTAAAAATTATTGGATTGTTTTGGTTCCTATTAGCAGAAGTATTAAAAAGGGTAAAGAAGTTCTAAATAACCTCTTTACCCTTTTTTGCATTTTCTTCTTGTTGGCCTAGCCAATAAAATTACTTTATCAGAAAGCCGTCGATATTTAGGTTATTTGCAAACGGTATATGAATCGGAAACAAAATGCTGTTGCCTGTTCAGCGGTTTTCCTTCGGGTTACAATTGATTTCAAACTTATTTTAACCTGGCTGCATCTACTCTTGATGGTGTATCTGCTCCACTAATAATACTAATTGAGCTTATTGCAATTGCCTTAATAATAGCAGTCATGTTTTTTATATCCAGCGTTCCTATTTCATCACTTACTTTATGATAATTGGGCTCGCTATCCATTTTTGATGTGGAAATGGTGTGTGCCGGTACTCCAAGCCTGGCAAGTGTTGCATTGTCCGAACGATAAAACAATTGCTGATCGGGATAGGGATCAGGGTAAAAGTTGAAAGCAGATCCTTTTAAATTTTTCTGCAAGATGGCACCCAAATCCGTTTTCTCAAAACCCGTAATATAAGCAGAATTACTACCCCATTTCGATTCGGTTCCAATCATTTCAATATTAAACATGGCCATTACTTTTTCCGGAGCTAGTTCCTTTGAAAAATGTTTTGAACCAAAACCACCGGTTTCTTCAGCAACAAATGTGGTAAAAATAATGGTACGTTCGTTGTTATTTAGCTTTTTGAAATACTTTGCCAACATTATCACAGCCGTTGTTCCGGCTGCATCGTCATTGGCGCCATTATAAATACTGTCTCTACCATCTTTTGGTTCATCTTTTCCCGGTTTGCTGATCCCCAGGTGATCATAATGACCTGAAAAAACAACATATTCATCTGGTTTCGTTTTCCCTGGTAAAACACCCACTACATTATTCAATGGCCGTTTAATCGATTTGCTGGTAACTGCTATGGAGAAGGTACTGGCAGCGGCATTATTCAATACAAAAATGACAGCGTTCATACCTGGTTCTGCTGAAACCCTCTCCATTTTTTTTGCATTTTTTAACTGGCTGCCGAAAGTTGTATCTACTAATACCAACAGGTTTCTTTTACTTTGATAGTACTGGTAAAACTTAGGGCCAAACTTATCTCCCTTATTTATTTTGACCACTTCGATATCGCTCTTTTCTGTGAAGGCGGCTTCGGGCAAATAAGAGAAACTGACAACCATTGAATCTGCAATCACATTTCCATCGATGATTACTTTTGCTTCCTGTGATTTTGATTCATACATAAAAAATTCCTGCCTGAAATTACTTGCATCTTTAAAGGGTTGTAAGCCAATTTTCTTAAACTCAGCTTCAATAAATGCAGACGCTTTTTCAATGCCGGGGGTAAAGGTTTGCCTACCCTCCATATTATCTGCAGAAAGCGTTTTTTCAATTCTCCTTACTTCCTTTTCCTTAATGATCTTATCAATAGATTGGGCTGATAACGAACAAAAAAAATAAAGGGAAAAGATTCCTAAAATAAATTGCTTCATAATTGATTTTTTACACTGCTAAGTTTGAGTAAATATTTAGTTAATTGCTGCAATATACGATGTGTGACCTTTATCGTTGAAGGGTTTATCTGCAATGTGCAACGAAGAAAATTTTTCGAAAAACGTTATCCTGTTTAAATGGTAACATTAAAAGTGCCATTTTACACAATCGGATTTTCTGCATAATTTTTACCCCTTGCGTTTTTATCCTATTGAAAAACAATATTTTATTCTTTGCCCCTTGGATCAAAATCTTATTAGTACAAAACTTTTTTGATAATTTTAGATTAATAACCCTACCTTCACAATCTCTTAATACCTCTATTTCCCTTTCATCCGTGCAAAACCCGCATTTTTTCCTTTATTTTGTTTCAAACCGATTACTTAAATTTTACAATTCATATCCATTGAATTAATGCAATATTAATTTGGGATTCGTCCACTTTAACCCGGACATTTTCTCCTGAAATATTTAATTTATTTCCAAGATCTCCTTTAAAAAACTGTTGGTTCTTTTTTATCGTACAATCATTTGGTAAATGGTTCGAATGTTTTATCAATATGACATGAGATGGGCGGACTGACATTGTTAATTAAACATTTTACAATCCAGTTTTACAATCACCTCTAAAAATTAAAATCATGGAAAATTTATACACTGCTTATACTAAAGTAATGGATAACAATACTTATTACTTTGTAAAAAAATACCTGGTATTTCCGGAATTTAAAGATGTTGAACCTATGCAGGAAAGTTTTGGAATGCATACCGACTTTAATAAAGCCTGTAGTATTGCGGGCATTAACGACCCAATCATCCGGGAACAGCTTTTCAATGATGCAAAAGGCACTATTCAACAAGCAAGGGTAATCGATTTGAATCCGGCGAATTTTTCAGTAAAGAGTGCGTCCTTATAATCCCCCTGTGTCAGGAAATTAATGTTTTCTCAAAATGATTAAACTATCAATAACTATCTGGGGAAGGGTATCTTGATGTAAGCTAAGGATATAAATAAAAAAGGGCCAGGATAAAAATCCAGCCCCGTTTTAAAATCCAATATCCTATGAAAAACCAGAACAAATGTATATGATCCTTTTGGATTAAAATATACCCTAAAGAGGGTATTTTTTGAACTAATTCACTTCTTTTTTTCCGGCTATTTTTTATAACGTATTCATTATTAATACTTTAGTTTTTTACTGGCTTTTTTAAAAAAAGATAAAGAAGCGGTTTACTTCAAATTCGTGGCTGCAGACAAAAACACCTGATTGTTTTTATGAGATTGCAACGAAGGATTTTACTTTTAGTATGAAATACACAAATAACCTGTCGGTCGGCAGGTTGTCTTATTTTGTGAAATAAAATTTCTGTTTTTTAGGCCGTCTTACCTTTTAAACTTTGGTGCATCCCCGCATTTTTGTAATGCTTTAAAATTAACAAAACAGCTTATTGTTTTACTTATCGAAGTTTTCTGTATTCTGTTCGGTTGTACTTATTTCCATCGCCTCCATTGTCATCATTTTCTCCGCGGTAAAATTCAATTTGTTTTTTATGAACAACTCATATTTATAAAATATCACATTCAATGTAATGAAATTCTCTACGTAGGGTTTTGTTTCTGTAGGCAGTACTACATTGGATGGTTTAATAAAGAAAGTGGCCTCCTCCCTTTTTTCAACGACTGCCTGCAATACATTTTTAGTGCAGATTCCGAGGCACTGTGCTGATAAAGTTTGAAACGACGTTAACATCAATATCACAAAATAAAATGATTGTCTTTCCGGTGTTATAGTGCTCACTTTTATTACCATACCTATATATGAAAGTGGCTTTACAATAGCATTGACAATGCGGTCGAGTGAGTTTAAAAAGTATTGCCTTTAACTTCATAAGAAACAGTCCTTTACCTTCTCCATATTACAACCATAAGCAGATATCCAAAATTTATCCTTTCTATTTAAATGGTTTTCTGCACTTTTACATGCATTTAGCAAAATCGTGGCAAAAAAGAAGAAAAAAAGATTTACAGGTTCCTTTACATTCATTTTATTGGTGTTGGCTTCCATGGCGGCTTTAACCTGGTATATAACCGGGTTTTTTAACCAGCCGTCGTTTGTTAAATATCCTGCCTTTGGAATTGATATACCAGTTAATTACTCCATCCATGGCATTGATGTAAGCCGTCACCAGGCTGTAATTGATTGGGAAGATGTAAAGAACATGGAGATAAAAAACGTGAAAATCGGATTTGGCTTTATGAAAGCAACGGAAGGAATTGAAAGTGTGGACGGACGTTTTAGAAAAAACTGGTTTGAGGCTAAGAAACACGGCATCCCCCGTGGCGCCTATCATTTTTTTAACGCTGGCAAAAGTGGCAAAGCCCAGGCCGCAAATTTTATAGAAACAGTCAATCTTGAAAAAGGGGATTTGCCACCTGTGTTGGATGTGGAACAAATAAGAGGCACCAGCGTTGCCAATTTGCAGCAAAGAGTGGGCGACTGGATAAAGATGGTAGAAAAGCACTATAAAGTAAAACCCATTATTTATACCAATGCCGATTTTTATGAAAATTACCTTTCCGGATTATTTGATGATTATCCGCTTTGGGTAGCACATTATAAGGTGAAAGACAAACCACGTATAAAGCGGGACTGGATCTTTTGGCAACACAATGAAACCGGACGTGTAAATGGAATCAATGCGTATGTTGATTTCAATGTATTCAAAGGCGATAGTTCGGATTTTAATAAGCTATTGTTAAAAGACTGACAGCAACTCCGCTTTCATTAACTGAACATAATTATCAATATTTTGTCATAAGCGTATGGAACCTGAAGTAAGAGAATTTTTGGTTAGAATTATGCAGTCCATCTCAATGGGGCTTGTTTGGTTATTGATCAATATGAGCATTGGCATCTATTATGGCTACGCTTTTTTTGAAGATTCGCCAACTATGGGCAACTACATTTACTGGATTGCCTTTCTGGCATCTCTGGTGGCATTTATTTTATATTTAAAAAAGAAGTGGAAAGGCTGGGAGGAAAAAAATTATGACCGTTTTTAACTAACTGCTATGATCTGCTACAATAACCCACTTGTTTTTAATTTTCCGAAACAGTAGTGTGAATGACCCACCAATATCGCCAACACTCCTCGTTAAATGCCATTTTCCAGCCACAAAAAAATAGATTTCTGATAACCGCTTGACTTCCATTAACTCAAAATTTAATTTACCCATTGACATCGTATCCGGATAATTTTTTTTGTAATTGTCCATCGTTTTCTGCCAGCCGTAGGTAACCCCACTTTTACCAATAAACATAAGTGAATCACTTTTCCAATAGGTTTTCATAAAAGCCGGAATATTGCCATTGTTCCACTCCTTTGTTTGTTCTGCTAATAAATTCCGCACGGCCATTTCATCCTTATTTTGAGCCGACGTTGTAGCAACAATCCATAAAAACCAAACGAATAAACCTACTTTCCTTTGCATTCGTAAAAATTTATAAATTAATTGAATACCTCAGTTTGAGATCGGCTTTTAAATTACAGCTAATCTGCTTCATGCCAATTTTTTCCTATTCACAAAAAACCAAACCTTTGAATAAAATGTAAATAGAAGGACCTCCATCAAATGCACATTACCGGATAAGAAAAGACAAAAAAGATAATAGTAAAAAACAATTGAAACCGGTTGAAGCCTTTTTGACTGAAAAACATTTTAGTACGTAAAATTCCTCTCGTGAAATTTTTTATTTTAAAACGGTTGAAGTTAAAATCACCACTATCCTAATGCTTATGATGTGCAGAGCTGCATTTACTCCTGTGGCACAAACGATAATTGTAATAGTGTGCACTAACAATTAATGGAACAGCAAATATTAAAAACCAATTTTCCGCAGAATGAAAAAATTGCTTTAGCACGAGAAACACAAAACCTGCAGAAAAAATAAGTACCGGGGTGATGGAATGGTGGTGTTTGATGTAGCCATGAAACAAGGAATAAGATCCCACCACAAAAGCCAAAGCGATCATTCCCCATTCAAAAAGAGCGTTATGAATGATATTGATACCAAAAACAGGCAAGGAAGAAACCATCACGGGCAACAACGCACAGTGAATAGCACAGGCTACTGACGTAGCAATACCCATTATATCCCAATTAATTTTTGTATCCATTTTAAGAGCGGCAAAGATAGGATATTTGCAATATGGTTGCAACTGTTAAATTCCGCCCAACCTGTAAACAAGGTTTAATTAACAGTTGGATTGCGTGTAACTTTGCGAAAATTATTCGAAATGATAAAAAAATGGTATTTATTTGTTGGGTTTTTTGTCCTCTTATTCGGCGGTTATTTTTTATATTTTTTCAGCCAGGATGATTTTGTTCAGTCGAGTCTTCCGGTGATCAATAATAATGTGCAGCCTTTTTCATTTACCAACCAAAATAGTCAAATCATTACAGAGAAAGATGTGGATGGAAAAGTATATGTGGCAGAATACTTTTTTACTACCTGCAAAGGCATTTGTCCTAAAATGAATGCCAACATGCGCCGGGTGTATGATTTCTATAAAGAAGATAGCAGTTTTATGATTTTGTCTCATACGTGCATGCCTGAGACGGATTCTATTCCGTTGTTGAAAAAATATGAACAAACGATGCTGGATGGCAAATTGGTTAAAAACGAAGATGGTTCTTACAAAATTGACTTTGATTCTTCCATGATTGGCAAACAAGCTTATACCAATCGTAACTGGAATTTTGTAACCGGTGATAAAAAAGATTTATACAAACTGGCCAGGCAGAGCTACATGATTGATAACAATAAACCAGATACCGCTTCTGCCATCGAAGATCAATTTATACATACGCAGTTTTTTGCTTTAATTGATAAGAAAAGCAGGGTAAGGGGTATTTATGATGGATTAAAAGAAGATGAAATCCAGAAATTACTAAGCGACATCAAAGAAGTGCTAAAAGAAAAAGTACGGAACAGAAGCCTGAATTAATGAGGGGTGTTGTTTCGGTTTAAGATTTTATAATTTCAAAAAATAATTAAAAGAAAAAGTACGGAAATGGTTGACGAAATTTTAAAGAAAAACAAGCTAAGTGTAACGGATGGCCGCAAAAAAATATTGGAACTTTTTTTAGGCAATAATGGTGCGCTTGCCCATGCAAATATTGAAAAATCAACCGGCGAAATTTTTGACCGGGTAACCGTTTACCGCACCTTGCAAACTTTTGTAGAAAAAGGAATCATTCATTTGATTCCCACTACCGACAGTTCTATTTTATATGCCTTGTGCAAAGACAATTGTGAGGAGGGACACCACCACGATAATCATGTGCATTTTATTTGTGAAGACTGTACAAAAACCATCTGTTTGGAAGAAGTAACCATTCCCCAAGTGAAGCTGCCAAAGGGTTTTGCACCCAAACATTCTGAAATGGTAGTGAGCGGTGTTTGCGGCGACTGCAAGTGAAACTGTTCATAGTTGAAAGTTGATAGGTTCACGGTTCATAGTTGAAGCTGTCAAGACCGCGAAGTCTTTTTACTATCAACTTTCAACACTCATTCATCAACAAATAAACTTCCCGCTTACATTTCCCCTTTCACAAACTCCATCAATACTTTTATCTGGTCGGGCGAAAAATCAAATTTTAAGCCTGCCGCTTTATACAATTCAGGTAATGTTTTGGTGCCGCCCAAACTAAGGGCGTTGCAATAATTAGCTAATGCAACTTCAGGGTTATTTTTAAATTGCTGCCACATACCAATTGCACCTAACTGTGCAATTCCATACTCAATGTAATAAAAAGGTACTTCAAATAAATGCAATTGTTTTTGCCAAAGATTGCTGCGGTAATTTTCCAGTCCGCTATAATCAATTACGTCATCGCTAAATTCTTTCAGCACCTCGTTCCATTTGGCAGTTCTTTCGGCTATGCTATGGGTAGGGTTTTCATAAATCCAATGCTGAAATTTATCTATAGTAGCTATCCATGGAAAAATGGTAATTACTCTTTCGAGCTGGTATTCCCGTGCCTTTTTTAACTGCGCCTCCTCTTTAAAAAACACATCCCAATGTTCCATACTAAAAAGTTCCATCGCCATACTGGCAACTTCTGCTATTTCCATCGGGTATTCTTTAAACCCGGTAAGGGGCAATGGATGAGCTAAAAACGAATGCACTGCATGGCCGCCTTCGTGTACCATGGTAATCAAGTCCTGCATTTGTCCGGCCGCATTCATAAAAATAAAGGGTGCCCCACTTTCGGCTAGTGGACAGTTGTAACCGCCAGGAGCCTTCCCCATTCTGCTTTCCAGGTCAAGGTGTTTAAGCGCATTCATTTTGGTAAGGCATTCGCCGAAAAATGGCTGCAGCTTTGAAAAACACTCAATGGACTTATTAATTAATTCTTCGCTCGTTTTAAAAGGTTGCAGCGAAAGAGCACCCTCTGGCTCTACTTCCAAATCCCATGGCCGCAATGTATCCAGGCCTAGCTTTTCTTTTTTCTTTTGATATATCAGGTTCACCAATGGCAACACATGTTGCTTTACCGCATCATGAAATGCAAAGCAATCTTCTTTGTTATAATCAAACCTTCCCAATTCCTTAAACCGATAATCCCTGTAGTTGCCAAATCCTGCATTCAATGCTTCCGTATTTCTTTTCTCCAGCAAATTGTTATACAATTTGTTCAGTTCATCCTTGTCTTGTAATCTTCTTTCCTGCACTTTGCGATAGGTCGATTCTCTTAGACTTCTGTCTTTACTTTCATAAAACTTTGCAGCCTGTTGCAGGGTGTATTCCTGGTCGTTCACGTTTACGGTCATCTTGCCAGAAATAACACCAAAGTGTTGTTGCATTACGGCCAGTTCCGATTGTATTGGAATGTTTTCTTCCCGGAATAATTCAATGCTTTTTCGGATAGTTCGCAGGTAGGTAAAATACTTATCAGCATCCAGTTCTTTGGCCAACGGATGGTTCACCAATTTCTTATTCAGTGCGTCTGCATAGGGTTGAATTTTGGGTTGAATTTCGGTACAGTAAAAACCAAAAGCTTCTTCCAATGTTTTGTTTTCTGTGTCGCAGGTCATTTTTATCTGGCGCCAGCAGGCATCTTCGCTTACCACGGCTTCCAGTTCGCTCTGGTCAAGCAGCCATTGCTCAAGGTTTTCACTGGTATCAATATTTCTTTCCAGCAAATCTTTAAAGAAGGGTTGCAATTGTTCCCAATTGGTTATCGCAAAATCAGCGGGTATAAAGTGCCGGGCTATTTTTTTAATATCTGCAGTGTACATAAAATCAATGCGGGTTTTAATAAGACTACCGTAGCTGAAACAACTACGGTAGCGAAATTTTAGTAATACCTTTTCGTCAACCTGAAAAAGGCTTTCGGACATAATAATGTTGAACGTTATAGATGACCAGATAAATTCATGATTTCTAAAAACCTTCCCGGAGCCTCATTTTGGAGCAGGAAGGCTATTTTAAGCCATCTTTCTTGGAGAATTAATTTTTTTGGGTGGCGCTGTTTTTACATTGGCCTGTTTGGTTTCAGTTGTTTTGGCCTTTGGGGTAACTACATCATGCGCTGCCGCTTCATGGTCGTGGTTTTCTGACAATTTGATTTCAACACCGTTGGCAGTTAATTGGGTAAACCATTTCACCATCTTTTTCATATCGCTTCCATAAACTCTTTCAAAGTCCATATCTGGATATACTTTTTCGAAATATGTTTTGATCTCTTTAGCATCGGCCTTTCCTTCGGGAACTGGTTCTGTGCTGCTTTTCATCGCTGTAAAAACATCTACCAGGTTTACATTATCCGTCGTTGTAAAAACTTCTATACTTTCCAAATGAGAAAAACTGTGCAGCCGGGTACTTACAAATTTGGAGGTTTTATCTTCCAGTGATTTCACTACACCACCGTCTGCTTTTGAAGACATTAATTCATATAAACCGCCTAAGCCGGTTACGGAAACTAGTCTGTTATAATCCATATCGTTATATTTTTTTTAGGGTTGCAAGTTAATAGTAAAAATGCAAAAGAGGTCACAAATTTAGAACCCTGGGTGTTACAATGAATGAACCGCTTTTGTAAGTACAGCCTTCTCTGCAACACAAATGAAAACTGTAAAGCGCTTACTGTTTAATGGTCATGAAGGATAATAATTTTCCTGATTGATTATTTATTATTATTAATGTGGTCATACAAACTATGCACATCCGCTAATTTAAATAACTGGGTTCCATCATTCATAGTAGCTGCAGATCCGCAGGCCACACCAAAGTTGATCACTTGTTGTAGGGGTTGCTTTTGTTTCAACATATAAGTGATACCTGCTACCATACTATCGCCGGCACCCACTGTGCTTTTTTTCGTTACAACCGGAGCTGCAGCAAAATATTTCTTTTCTCCCGTTACCAGCCAAGCTCCATCTGGTCCCATAGAGACTGCAATCAAGGTAGCAAATCCATCTCTTACGGCCTGTTGAGCTGCATCGGGCACTTCATTGTTTTCAAGCCTGGTTATATTCAGCATTTTGCAAAGCTCCCCAATATTTGGTTTTAATAAAAACGCATGTTTTCCTTTTAAAGCTTGTAAAGCGGGGCCAGAAGTATCTATTATACATTTAGCACCAACAGAATTGGACATTTTTACAATAAGTCCATAAAAATAATCGGGTAAGCCAGGAGGCAAACTACCACTGGCCACAACATATTCGGGGCTAAAGTGAAGTATGTCTTCAATTAAATTTTTTACAACCTGTTCCTCGATAGACCTGCCCGGAAAAGTAAACCTAAACTGCTTATTGGTTTCCGATTCCAGTACCACCCAGTTTTCTCTTGTTTCTACGGAAGAGTTTATAGAGTGAAACTGGATACCCTCCTGTGTAAGTAAACTTTTCAGCATCTCTCCGTTGTGGCCGCCGGCCGGAAAAAGCGCTACAGAGGAAGCGTTTAATTTTTTTAATGCCTTGCTTACATTGATGCCACCGCCGCCTGGTTCATTCAATACATCCGTGCATCTTTGCTTGGATTCGGGTTGTATTAAGTCTGTGCTAGTGCTTTTATCTATGGCGGGATTGAGTGTAACAGTTACAATGGTGGTGCTGTTCATTTGAGTATATTATTTTGTTACTAAATATGGTCGGTGCCCAATTATTAATTCTGGGATTCCGGGCTCAAAGTTAGGCCTTATTCATTTTGAGGTTTTCAAAAACTATGTCTGATAAATAATTATGTATCGGTATCAAAGCCATAATAACCATCTCATTTCCTTCAATTAAAATAATTAAAATGAAATCGCCTGTTTATTTTAGAAATGGCGTCTTATAAAGCGACAAACAATCAATCATGATACGAATTTTAGGGATTTCCCTGTTTTTTAACCTTTTTGCTTTTGCTGCAATGGCACAAAGCTCTACCATTAAAGGTTCGGTAAAAGATAACAACGACGAGGCGCCGCTACGGGATGCAACCGTGTCCATCTATTTACAAAAAGATTCTACACAAGCCGGAAAGAAGAGTGCGGTAACGGATTCAAAAGGAAATTTTGAAATTTCAAACCTTGGTAGTGATAATTATTTTGTAGAGATCAGCACTGTTGGATATGACAAGATAAAAAAGTCTATTAAAGCAACCGCAGGAGTAAATGAATTAGGTACTATCAAATTAACAAAAAGAGGGAAAGAGCTGGAAGATGTAATGGTGGTTTCAAAAGCACCGGCTGTCATACAGAAAGGTGATACTTCTCAGTTTAGTGCCAGCGAGTTTAAAGTAAATCCGGATGCAACCACCGAAGATCTGATCAAAAAGATGCCGGGTATCACTGTGGCAAAAGATGGTACTGTAACCGCCCAAGGCGAGACAATTAAAAAGGTAACGATTGACGGAAAGGATTTTTTTGGAGATGACGCCTCCGCCGCATTAAAAAACTTACCCTCAGAAGTTGTAGATAAAATTCAGGTGTTTGATCGTTTAAGTGACCAGGCCCAGCTTACTGGTTTTGATGATGGCAATTCTATAAAAGCATTAAATATTGTTACCAAATCTGGAATTAAAAACGGGCAGTTTGGTAGGCTTTATACCGGGTATGGTACCGATGATCGGTATGCTGCAGGCGGGAATATAAGCTTTTTTAAAGGTAGCCGTCGTATTTCGCTGGTGGGCAATTTTAATAATATCAACCAGCAAAATTTTGGTTCGCAGGATTTGCTGGGGCTCACAACCAGCGGCGGACGTGGTGGCGGAGGTGGCCGTGGTGGTGGAGGAAGAGGCGGTGGCGCTTCCGATAATTTTTCTGTAGGCCAAACCAATGGTATTAATAAAACAAATGCCGTCGGTATCAATTATAGTAATCAGTTTGGTAAAAAACTGAATGTTACCGGAAGTTATTTTTTTAACAACAGCAACAATCTTACTGAGTCGCTGGTGAACACAGAAACTTTTTTAAGTCCTAAAAACCAGTTCAATTCGCAAATCAGCAAATCGGTTTCGGATAACAATAATCATCGGGTAAATCTTCGGCTGGAGTATAAATTAGATTCTTCCAATACTATTTTTATTATTCCCAGTTTCAGTTTTCAAAATAATAAGTCTTCTTCCCTTTCTTCTTCAGAAAGTTATTTTGATGTAAACGACACGGCAAATACTTCGTTGAACAATAGTCGTTCTGATAGAAATGGTTTCAATATCCGCAACAGTATTATGTTTCGTCACGCATTTAAGAAAAAAGGACGTTCCATTTCTTTTGGCATCAATTCAACCTATTCTAAAAATAATAGCGAAAGCTATATAGATGCGGAGTACCGTTTCTTTAAAGGCAGTCTTGTAACAGATTCTCTGCAAAATCAATTTTATGACAATGCCACCAATGGCTTTACCAACGGCTTAAATATAGCCTATACCGAACCGATCGGTAAAAAAGGGCAATTGCAGATTGACTACACACCATCGATTCAAAAGAACAAAGCAGATCAGCAAACATTTTTATTCGATGGCAGTAAGTATTCAAAGTTTGACACCATACTTTCTAACAAATTTGAAAATACCATTACCACCAATAATGCCGGCATCAACTACAGCCTGGGAAAAAGTTGGGATTCTCAACTTTCATTTGGTGTAAATTTTCAAAATTCAAGGCTTGAAAGTCAAAGGGTTTTCCCAAGTTCCACTTCCGTCAATCAATCATTTAGTAATATTTTACCCAATGCCAGGTGGCAAAAAAAGCTAACGAAGTACAGTAATGTGCGGTTGTTTTACAGAGCATCTACCAATTTTCCGTCTGTAAATCAATTACAGGATGTCGTAAATCTCTCCAGTCCTTTAAGGGTTAGTAGCGGTAATCCCGATTTAAAACAATCCAACACACATTTGCTGGCTACCAGATATACCTACACCAATTCTAAAAACAGCAGAAGCTTTTTTGCAAATATATTTTTACAAGCTGCCAGCAACTATATTTCGAACGCAACCTTTAGCCCGACTAAAGATTCATTGATACAACAGGGTATTGTGCTGAAAAGAGGATCGCAATTTACAAAACCGGTAAACCTGGATGGATACAAGAGTTTGCGTACTTATTTTACCTACAGTATACCGGTAAAAACAATCAAAACAACTGTTAACGTAAATGCAGGTTTTAATTATTCCAAATTGCCGGGATTAGCCAATTACCAGCCAACCACCACCAACAGTTATACTTACACTACGAGTATTGTATTGGCAAGTAATATCAGCGAATACGTTGATTTTAATATTTCTTACGGGGCTAATTTTAACAACGCACAAACGATTTCAAAAACAACGATCAATAATAAATACATCAATCAATCAGCCGGTCTGCAGTTTAATTTATTGAATAAGAAGGGCTGGTTTATTCAAAATGATGTTAACAATCAAATTTATAGTGGCTTAACAGAAGGCTTTAACCAAAGCTATTGGTTGTGGAATGCCGGCATTGGTAAAAAGTTTTTAAAGAAGAAAGTGGGTGAACTTAAATTGTCGGTATTTGACTTATTGAAGCAAAACCAAAGCATTGTGAGAACAGTAACCGGAGCCTATATTGAGGATGCACAGAACCAGGTATTACAACAATATTTTCTGCTCACGTTTACGTATAGCCTTAAAAACTTTGGTGTACCCTCCCGGGGAGGATACAATGAGAACAATTATAACCGGCCGGGCGGCGGCATGATGGGACCAGGCCGTAGTGGAACGGGTGGATCATTTTAAGTATATTTAGATTGGAAAAATAAACAGCGCAGGTGAACCAATCCGAAGTATTAGTTGATCAATTAAAGCAAGGCAATCAATCCGGGTTCACCGCTTTAGTGGATTTGTACCAGGATATGGTTTACAATACAGCCCTCAGTATTGTACAAAATAAAGATGATGCCGATGATATTGCGCAGGAGGTTTTTGTACAGGTTTACCTTTCGGTAAATACTTTCAAAGGTGAATCGAAGTTATCAACCTGGATCTATCGTATTACAATCACCAAAGCACTGGATCATGAAAAAAGAAAAAAGCGAAAAAAAAGGCTTGGTTTTATTCAAAGCCTTTTTGGTGGTGACAGGGAAGAACGCCAACACCCGGTAGAGTTTGACCATCCTGGTGTGCAACTGGAAAAAAAAGAAAGTGCATCCGAATTATTTAAAGCGCTAAAAAAACTACCAGATAAACAACGAATTGCTTTTACACTACAGAAATTAGAGGGGATAAGCAATCATGAGATTGCTGAAATAATGAACACAAGTTTGTTTGCGGTTGAATCTTTGATGGGGAGGGCTAAAATCAACTTGAAAAAAATATTATTCAACTATTACAATGAAAAGATTTCGGACCGATAAAAAATTCCGTTATGAATAAAAAAGAAAAAATAGACGACTTGATTGAACAGGCGCTCATCAGTGCAGATGATATTGAAAGAGCGGTTGTAAAGCCATTTCTGCTTACCCGCATTAACTCCCGGCTTAATCAATCCAAAGAAACAATCTGGGAAAAGGCCAGCAGGATTATTGGAAAGCCTTCGGTTGCCTTTTCGGGATTGGCAATGCTTATTTTGATAAACGTAACCGTTATTATTTTTAATCGATCGCAGCCCGGACCTGTTGCACCAGAACAGTCGTTGCAGGAAAATATTGATGAGTTCTCATACACTGCTGTTTCTACTTTATATGATTTTGAAAATTCTGAACAACAATGATAAAAAATTCGAAGAAAAGTAAAATCTTGCTCGTAATTATTGCAATATTATTGATATCAAATATTGTGGTGTTAAGCTTTTTCTTTCAAAAAAAGGAATCCCCCAGCACAGCCAAACGCCCTGATAGAAAAGTGTATATCGCAGAATTTTTAAAGAAAGAAATTGGCTTCAATCAACAACAATTATTGAAATACGATAGCTTGAGTGACGGTCAACAAAAAATCATGAAGGGTTTTTTTGATAACATGCGCAATAAGAAAAAGCAACAGTTTCAGCAACTGGTGGCTGGTAATTTTACCGACACTTCTATCAGCCGCTTAGCCGATGAATCTGCTGCAACTCAAAAGCAAATGGAAGTACAAATGTTTAATCATATTAAAAGTGTAAGGCAGCTTTGCTTCCCCAATCAGTTGCCTAAGTTTGACACTACGTTTGTTAAAGTATTCAACAGAAGAGGTGGCGATTCAATGAAAAAAACAAAAAATTAATTTAACCGACTACTTTGCTTTAAACTGTCGTCTAATTAAGAAATTAAAATTAAACCTTAAATAATCAATCAGATGAAAAAGCAAATTGTATTAATGCTGTTTGCAGCAATTTTTAGCCTTACAACTTTATTTGCACAAGGTGGTGAGGGACAGCGTCAGACACCAAAGGAAAGAACGAAAGCAAATATGGAAAAAATGGCTCCATTAAATTTAGATGCTGATGCGAAAAAGAAAACGGAGGTGGTTATTTCAGATTTTAACAACGCACAGCAAAAAGCAATGGAAGAAATGCGTGCAAGTGGCTCAATGGATCGGGAAGGGATGATGGCAAAACGTAAGGAACTGACAGAAGCCCGGGATGTAAGGCTTAAAATAAT
>JBBQQP010000008.1:0-27260 GCA_038215675.1 Chitinophagales bacterium
AGCGAATAGTAAAATAGCGTTATCCATTTGGTAATTGATTTGCTGCAAGATAGCAGGTATAATTATCAGCAGATTTTAAAATATCGGGTTTTTAATGTGCAAATGTTTGATTTTGAAAATAAAGGATAATATGCCAGGCCTGCCCAACCCCGGTTTTTAAAGGAATGGGTGGCGAATTGATAAATTCAATAATATACTATTTGATAGTTAGATTGTGTAATTCAGAATAAACGAATACGCTGTAGGAACAGGCCGTGGCCTGTTCTATCAATAGGTATTCTATCAATAGGTATTCCATCAATACGAACCATATTAATATGTAACCAATTAATATGTTCCGGCAATTAAAACCTTTCAACCAATTGAACAGTTCCAAAATAAGTTTAGCAATAATCTGCAAAAACAATCTTTCGATTCACTATTTACTACTTAATTTTAAACGCTAAACATTCAATACACAGCATTTATAAAACAAAAAATATTTCAACAATAAAACGATTCTACAACTATGTATTTATCATTTGATCAAGTTCAACCAAAAGAAATAGTAAAAGGATACCAGGGAAAATTTATTCATACCGAAACCATGACCATGGCATTTTGGGAGGTAGAGGCAGGAGCAATTATACCGGTGCATCATCATGTGCATGAACAAATTTGCCAGGTACTGGAAGGTAAGTTTGAACTAACTGTAAATGGAGAGAGAAGAGTGTATGAACCCGGCGGTGTAGTTGTAATACCTTCTAATATACCACATGGCGGGGTAGCCATTACCGATTGCAAATTGCTGGACATGTTTTCACCAGTTCGGGAAGACTATAAATTGTAAATGATGGAGATTTCATTAGTTGGAAAAAAGGCCCTTGTGGGAGGGGCAAGCAGGGGATTGGGTAAAGCAATTGCTATACAACTAGCCCAATGCGGAGCGGAAGTTACTTTGATGGCAAGAAACAGCGAAAAGTTGAAAGCTGTACTAGGTGAATTGCCTGCGAATGATGGACAGCAACACAATTTTTTGGTGGTTGATTTTGCAGATTTTGAGCAATTTAAAATAATCATAACTGCTTGGTTTCAGCATCACACCGTGGATATTTTGATTAATAATACAAACGGCCCCGCAGCTGGAGGTGTGCTGGATAAAACAGTTGGCGATTACCAGCAGTCATTTGATTTACTATTTAAAACCGTTTGTTTTCTTACGATGGAAGCCTTAACTGGGATGCAGGCTTCAAATTATGGGCGCATCATAAATTTATCATCGGTCTCAGTGAAAGAACCGCTGCAAAATCTAGTACTATCCAACAGTATACGATCGGCTGTGATTAGCTGGGCCAAAACATTGGCAAGGGAACTGGCGCCGATGGGTATAACGGTCAATAATATCCTGACCGGTTATTTTGATACCGAACGGCTGGATGAAATAAACCGGTTGAATTCTGAAAAAAAAGGCATCCAGCTCGATATTTATAAAGAATCGATGAAAAAGGAAATTCCGATGGGAAGGTTTGGACAGCCCGAAGAATTCGGGCATTTGATTGCTTTTTTGGCATCCGGCTATGCTTCTTACATTACAGGTACTAATATTCCCATAGATGGAGGCTTGCTTAAATCTGTTTAATTAATTGTAATCGTTTTAAATTTTGGGATATTTAGTTAGGAGGTAGTAATACTCAGGCAATTAAATGCCTCTTCCGATATTTGTTTATATGACTTAATGACCACTTTTTCTTTTTCTACTCCTGCAAAATTCATGGCAGCAATGGATACTTTAAACTCTTCAATATCAGCGTAGGAATGGAGGCCAATACCAATATTTTCATTTAGGGTTATTATCCTGTTATCCAGTGCAATAAAATTAACCAGGTAATATTTCATAGTGTTTAAGTATCGGGTTGACAAAAAATAATTATTAAACTTTTGCCGACAAAACTCATCTATTCTTCTCAGGTAATTTTAGCCATAATTCTATGGTCGTGTAGAATTATTTCTAAAAAATAGTTTTGTTTAGAAAAGTGATCAGTTTACTATTTTAATAAGTAAACAAACCCCTTCACGAGGGAAGAGGTTCAAATTTGTGCCGGGTAAATTTTTTGGCTATTAGGATTCAATTTATGCAATCCTTTTTCAATAATATTATTACATCCTTTTTTGATTGCCTTCGAACTATCGCTCTTTAATTGCTTTACCGTTTCCTTTTCTAGCTTTTTTCACATTACTTCTGCTCAACTGTACTATTCAAAAAATTAAAAAAATCGCCGACTCTCTGCTTAAACCAATCAAAATGAAAAATAAATGAAAGAAAAGGCATTTATTTAATCACCAAATACAATTTAATTAAAACCCCAGCGTTATAAGAATGGTTTTTCATAGGATATTGGATTTAAAACGGGCTGAATTTCTATTCTGGCCCTTTTTTTTTGCCCCTATCCCAGCAAACCTTTTTTTACGCATTCAATAATTTGCTCATTTCAAAACTGGAAGTATGAATTTTGTTTGGTTGACAGCATCATGGTAGATCCTGATGGTTGCCTTTTGAAAATCACTTTCACTGGCCGTATAAATATTTGTAAACTTTTGCGGATTACGATCAGCCAATGGAAACCAGCTGCTTTGAATTTGAATCATTAGCCGATGTCCTCTTTTAAACGTATGCGCCACATCGGGCAGCTCATATTTCACAGGCGTAATTTGATTCGGGACAAATGGGGCTGGATTTTCAAAACTGTTCCTGAATTTCCCTCTCATTATTTCGCCCCTCACCATCATTTGATAACCCCCCATCGGGTATTCTTTACCGTTTCCTTTCATTGTTGCCTCGTATTCAAAATCATCCGGGAAAACATCGATCACCTTCACCACAAAATCTGCATCTGTTGTACTGATGCTGGTAATTAGATTGGCCATCACAGGTCCTGCCAGCGTAAGGTCGTCTGGTAGTACACCGGTTTCAAAACTTAATACGTCTGGCCTACGGGCAGCAAAGCGCTGGTCGTCTGTCATATATTCCCGGGTTCTTTCGTCATGTACATCTTCGGTGTAGGGAACCGGATGCGCCGGATCGCTGATATACTCACTAAAACCAGCTTTGATTTTTTTCGAATTGTCTGTTTTGGCTTTATCGGTTATATTATCAAAAGACAATTTTCCATCAGCTGAAATGTAAAGGGACTGATAGGTTACTTCCTTTGGTGGCCATGCAGCCAGTTTCTTCCAGGAATTTTCTCCGCTAAAAAAGATATTGGCTTCTGCAATGGCATCTACAGTTCCTTTTCCCTTCAGGTAATAATTAAAAAATGGCACTTCAATTTCAGTTTGAAAGTAGGCGGAGGTATTGCTGGCAAACCGCACATTGCCTAAATAACTTCCTTCCCTGCTCCATTGTCCGTGGTACCAGGGGCCCATTACAATTTTGCTGTTGGTTTTTGCGCTCTGGGTTTCACATGCCTTGTATGCATTCCATGCACCCCAGCAATCTTCGGCATCAAATAAACCACCCACCCAAAGCATGGCGGGCTTTACATCGTACAATCCAACCCTTGCATTTCTTGCCTGCCACCATGCATCGTAGTTAGGATGCAGGTACATCTCATGCCAGAATTTGATGCTGTCTCCGATTAAAGCTGCCAGGTTTTTTACGGCACCGGTTTGTAAATAGAATTTATAATTGTCTTTAACCGGCGTGCTAAAACCGGTGCCATAACTCATGGTTGGCTTTGGATGTGGTTTGCCAAAAGTTGAATAAAACGAAAATCCATCCAATGCAAAAAATGCGCCTTTGTGGTGAAAGTCATCACCCATGAACCAATCGGTAACTGGAGCTTGCGGGCTCACTGCTTTTAAAGCCGGATGTCTGCTCAGCGCAGCTTCTGTAGAATAGAAACCCGGGTAAGAGGTGCCATACACGCCTACCTTTTCGTTGTTGTTGTCAATATTTTTAATCAGCCATTCTATTGCATCGTAGGTGTCGCTGGCCTCATCAATATCTTTGGAAGTTTTTTTATTTTTATTAAACGGACGAACATCCATAAATTCACCTTCACTCATATAGCGGCCACGTACATCCTGTGTTACGATGATATAGTTTTCTTTCAGGTATGCCATTTTATAACTATTCCAAAGTGCCGGAAAATTCTTTTCGCCATAGGGCGCACAAGAGTAGGGCGTTCTTGTTAGCAAAAAAGGATGTTTTTCAGATTTGTCTTTCGGAACGTAGATAGAGGTAAACAATTTTATACCATCTCTCATGGGAATTTGTCGTTCTATTTTTGTATAATTGTTTACAAACCAGGCACTATCTTCATTTTGAGCAAATGAAGAAATCTGAACAAGGGAAAATGTCAGCAGGAAATAAAATTTTATCATGTAAACTTTTTTTAGATGGCTCAATTTAATAAAACTAAATCACTCACGGGATGAATACCAATAAAGAACTGATCAATAATTTTTACAAGGCCTTTCAGCAATTGGATCATACGGGCATGAATAGGTGCTATAGCGATGATATTGTATTTTTTGATCCGGTGTTTGGATTGCTCAGAGGCGATGAAGCAAAATGTATGTGGCAGATGCTGTGTAAAAATGCAAAGGATTTCTCTCTTACGTATGACAATATCATAGAATTGGATGACGAGTATTGCACCGTTGATTGGGTTGCAACCTACACTTTTTCAAAAACAGGTAAAAAGGTAGTGAATAGTGTAAAGGCGAATATGCGCTTTGCCAGCGGGAAAATCATTGAACACAGTGATGCTTTCAGTTTGCATAAATGGAGCAAACAGGCACTGGGTCTAACCGGCGAATTGTTTGGATGGAATTCTTTTTTTCAGCGTAAAATAAAAAACCAGGCCAGGCGAAATCTGTTGAAATTTATTCAGGCAAAAAGTTAATCCTTTAAGAAAATAGATGTTGACTATTTTAAAATATCATTCATCACCTTTGGGCATATTTTTTTGCTTCAATAACTCCTGCTTGCTTTCTATTTGCTTTAATATTTATACTGCAACACGGTATTGGTTATTTCATTATTTACACAGGCTGCCGTTTCAATAGATTCTTTAAACTAAAATGTTGAATGATGATAATTGAATATCTTGCACCACACAAATTTTAATTTATACAATAATGTATCCCAATTTATATTACGTTTTTAAAGACTGGTTTGGTGTTGAGTGGGAAGTTTTGAAAGTGTTGAATACTTTCGGTTTAATGGTAGCAATGGGATTTGTAGTGGCAGCCGTAGTAATCACCAGTGAGTTGAAGCGTAAAGAAAAACAGGGTCTATTGTTTCCTAGAGAAGAATTTATTACGGTAGGAAAGCCCGCATCCATGATAGACTTGCTGGTTAACTTCCTGGTAGGTTTTGCTTTCGGCTTTAAGTTATTGGGTCTTATTTTTAGTAAACCCGGGGACATGACGCCGCAAAACTATGTTTTTTCTGCCGAAGGAAGTGTTGCCGGCGGCTTACTATTGGCAATCGGTTTAACCGGATTGAAATGGTGGGAAAAGAACAAGCAAAAATTAAAAAATCCTGAACAAAGAAGTATTCGGATATGGCCGCATGACAGGGTAGGCGATATCGTTATCCTTTCGCTGGTATTTGGTATTTTAGGCGCCAAGCTTTTTGATAATCTTGAAAATTGGGATGATTTTATCCAACATCCAATCGAAAGAATTTTTTCTGCCGGAGGATTGACTTTTTATGGAGGATTGATTACAGTGGCCATCGCCCTTGCGGTATACGCCAAACAGAAAGGAATCAAACTGATACACCTGGTAGATGCCATTTCGTTGGCAATGTTACTGGCGTATGCTGTTGGTAGAATTGGTTGCCAGGTTTCCGGTGACGGTGATTGGGGAATTTACAACAGCGCCTACATAACCGACGCATCCGGTAAAGCTGCAGAGTCCAGGCCTGGCGAATTTGAGGCCAATCTTGCATTACACAAATCCTATTTTTTAGAAGGTGCGGTAATAGATCCCGGAAAAACGACACCGGTTTACGTGACCGATAGAAAAAGCAGTAGCCTTGAAACGGTTCCGCATAAATATGTAAAGGCATTGGCATTTATGCCAACGTGGATGGTGGCTTACAATTATCCTCAAAATGTAAACAACGACGGAATATTGATTCCAGGAAATAACGATGATCACAACCGGGTACTGCCAAACCCCGTGTTTCCAACTCCTTTTTACGAAACGGTTGTTTGTACCTTGCTGTTTTTAATTGTTTGGGCGTTTAGAAAAAGGATTACAGTAGCGGGTACAGTTACAGGAATCTATTTTATCTTAAATGGGGTTGAAAGGTTCCTGATTGAAAAAATACGGGTAAACAATCAATATCATTTTTTGGGGATTAACCCTAGCCAGGCCGAGATTATTTCCTTCTTTTTAATCCTGATCGGTATCATACTAATAATAGCTGTTCAACTAAAATCAGCTAAAAAATAAAAATCTCTCCACATTTCTGCATTTATTACCTCCTTTTAGAAAATATTATTGTTTAAAGAATGCCTTGTATTGTGTTATGCAAAGTACTACCAGTCATCTGCATTTTGTACCGTCTATGTAAACTAATGTTCCTTGCTATACAAAGTACCTAATTTTGTTATGTACAATTCAAAGCAAAGTATAAAGTATAGCCATGAAACATTTTTTAAACCTGCTGACTGCTATGAGTATAAGCGTTGTCAGCTTAGCACAAAACTCCGGTAAAGTACTTGGAGCAATTAAAGATGGCGGAACCGAAAAAATTATAGATGCCGCATCTATTTCTTTATTGAAAGCAAAAGACAGCAGTATTGTTAAAGTTGCTATCACTGATAAAGAAGGAAATTTCAATTTTGAAAACGTAAAAATGGGTTCTTACCTGGTATTGGCAACCTCTGTTGGCCACAGTAAAGTTTACAGTAAGTCTTTTGAAATCTCCGGAGATCAAAATTTGGTGAACGTTGGTGTTTTACCACTGGTGCCGGTTGATAAGAATTTAACGGAAGTAGTAGTAAATTCCAAGCGACAACTGATTGAACAAAAAATTGATAAAACGGTCATTAATGTAGACGCAGCCATTAGCAATGAAGGTTCAACTGCGCTTGAAGTGTTGGAGAAAAGTCCGGGTGTAACTGTAGATAAGGATGGCAACATTAGCCTGAAAGGCAAGCAGGGAGTAATGGTCATGCTCGATGGTAAACCTTCGTACCTTACTGGTCAGGAATTGGCCAATCTATTAAGGTCGATGCCTTCTAACAATGTTGATCAGATAGAAATCATGACCAACCCTTCCGCAAAATATGACGCAGCAGGAAACTCGGGAATCATTAATATTAAAACTAAAAAAAATAAACAAAGAGGTTTCAATGGAAGTACCAACCTTTCCTTTGGGCAGGGCATTTATGAAAAAACGAATAACAGTTTAAACCTGAACTACCGCAATGGCAAATTCAATGTTTTTGCCAATCTAAGTGGTAATTACAGACGAGATTTTCAACAACTTGATATCAAGCGTATATATATAAATGCAGACAATTCAATTAATGCTGTTTTTGAACAAAGATCCAATGAGATGCGCTATAATAGTAATTACAATACCAAAGTGGGTGCAGATTTTTATGCCAGCAAAAAAACAACATTCGGTATAGTACTCACCGGGTTTACTACACCAAATAATCAGACTGGCAACAACTTAAGTTACCTCAAAAGTAATATAGGTGTGGTAGATTCGCTGGTGGCATCCTCCAGAGCTGAAACATCCAGTTGGAAAAATGGGGCAATTAATCTGAATTTTCGTCACCAGTTTGATTCAACAGGCAGGGAATTAACAGCCGATTTGGATTATCTGACCTATGACTCCCGCAAAGATCAAAATTTTACCAATTCTTCCTACACACCGGATTGGGTAAATAAAAACAATGATTTGCTGGTGGGTGAGTTGCCTTCTTTAATCGATATTTATTCCGGTAAAGTAGATTATACCCATCCTTTAAAAAGCGGTTTAAAGATTGAAACCGGGTTGAAAACTAGTTTTGTAGAAACTGACAATACAGCGGGTTACTATAATATCATTGGAAATGCCAAATTGGTTGATTTCGATAAAACCAACCAATTTGTGTATAAAGAAAACGTAAACGCAGCCTATTTAAATATGAATAAGCAGATAAAAAAATTTGGCATTCAAGCCGGTTTGAGATTGGAGAATACCAATTACAGTGGAAACCAGTTTGGTAATCCACAGCGCCAGGATAGTTCATTTAAGAAAAGCTATACCGGGTTGTTTCCTACTTTGTACCTGAGCTACAATGCCAGTGAAAAAAATCAGTTTGGTTTTTCATTTGGACGAAGGATCAACCGCCCCGATTATGAAGATCTGAATCCATTTTTATTCTTTCTGGATAAATATACCTATGGTTCAGGCAATCCTTTCTTGAAACCATCTTATGCGCATACGTTTGAAATGTCGCACACTTATAACCAGTTTTTAACTACCACCGTTAACTATTCAAATACCAAAGATTTATTTGCCGAAATATTTGAACAGAAAGGATATGCCACTATTGTTAAAAAAGGAAATTTTGGCTCCGTAAATAGTGCCAGCATTTCAATGAGCGCTCAAAAGCCAGTCGTTAAATGGTGGACAGTGATTGTGTATACAGAATACAATTACAATGATTACAAGGGCTTCCTGAATGGTGAAAATGTACGTGTAAAGGCTGGTAATTTTGTTGTGAATATTAATAACCAGTTTAAGTTTAAAAAAGGCTGGAGTGCTGAACTGTCGGGCTTTTACCGTACAAAAGGTATCGAAGGTCAGATTTTGATAAAGTCGATGGGGCAATTAAATGCCGGGGTACAAAAGCAGGTGTTGAAAAATAAGGGAACATTGAAATTGAATGTTCGTGATATACTGTATACCATGCAGGCTAACGGAGAAATTAACTTTCAACGCACGGTAGCATCCTTCCACCAGGAAAGAGATTCAAGAGTACTTACGCTTAGCTTCGGATACCGTTTTGGTAAGCCAATCAACGGGCAGCAGAAAAGAAAAACCGGCGGTGCCGGCACCGAGCAAAACAGGGTAAAGGGAGGTAATTAATTTTAAATACGCTACATTATTAAACACAGCTCAATATTGAGCTGTGTTTTTTATATTTGCATATATCTCACCAATAATAGTTGTTTTATGCCATCATTCGATTTTGCCAGTAAAGTTGATTTGCAAACCCTTGACAATGCAATTAACACCGTAAGTAAAGAAGTAACCAATCGCTTCGATTTTAAAGGATCGCATGTTGTGATAGAATTAAATAAAAAAGATTTCAAGGTAAACCTTGAAGCAGATAGTGAAATGAAACTAAATCAGGTTATTGATGTACTTATCAGCCGGAGTGCAAAGCAGGGCTTACCTGCAGAAATTTATGATTTGACAAAAGAACATATTCAAAGCGGCAAAGTGGTTAAAAAGGAAGTCATGGTTAGAAACGGAATCAAACAGGAAGATGCCAAGAAAATTGTGAAACTAATTAAAGATAGCGGTCTCAAAGTGCAGGTAGCCATCATGGATGATATCATCCGGGTAACCGGTAAAAAGATTGACGATCTGCAGGATGTGATCCAGTTGTCGAAAAGCTTTAACATCGGTATCGCTTTGCAACAAATAAATATGAAAAGTTAGCTGCACCAATACTTAAAATGGTGAAGAATAGCTTATTAAAAAAGGTTAAACTATAGAAGAGCGTTCACTCGTAAGTAATCGTATAAAATGTAAAAGGGTTCAGCAGAAATTAGCCTTGTTTATTTAAGTCTACCAGTCGTTAATGCACAAAGGAATAAGTGGTAAGCGTTATGGGGAAATTCCCAGAGTGGATTTTGTGGCTTTTTTTATCGATAAAATACCCATACATTTGCAATCTTAAAAATCGCATGGCCAAATCCATGCATAAACTTTTACATTTATGAAAAAAGATTTGCATCCAAAAAATTACCGTTTCGTCATATTCAAAGACATGAGTAATGGTACAACTTTCTTAAGTCGTTCTACTGCCAATTCAAATGAAACGATCAAGCATGAAGATGGTAATGATTATCCTGTAATTAAATTAGAGATTTCAAATACGTCTCACCCGTTTTATACTGGTAAAAATGTATTGGTTGATACTGCAGGTCGTATTGATAAGTTTAAAAAACGTTACGAAAAGAAAGCGAATTAGTAAATTTACTAAAGTTTGTTTTTCATGGCTATACTTTAAGTCCCTCCGGTTTTCCGGGGGGATTTTTGTATACAAGGCCTCCGCCGTTTACGATTTAAATCAAAACTACATTCCTTAATTGACCCTGCCGATAGCGGGAGTCACTTTTTTAAGTATTTTTAAAGGGTGAATATATTTTTAGATGATACCAAAGTAAAGCATGGGCTTTATCCTTTTACAGCTACAAGACACACTGCCGATATACGAATTGGCATTTTAACCATTCGGGAAAAATGGGCATTTCTTGCCCGTTTTAACCTGCTTACAGATCCTGACATTTTATTAACCGATGTAGCTGAAAATGAGAATAGTGCTCCTTATATTTTTAACGCAAACATTGTTCCCACAAAACAATGGCTGGCTGATTTGCTTGACCCAATTGGAAAAGCCGAGAATAAAAAAGATGATCCGGACGAATTAAAAGTACTACAATACCCATGGCAAATTTTTCAGTACAACGACTGGGCCATTCGAAAAGATTTTGAAATGATTACTGCAGGAAGGCAATCACAGCAAATTTCTTTAACGAATCAAATAATTGGCAGTGAAAATATATTTTTAGAAGAAGGCGCAATTGTTGAACATAGTATCATAAATGCATCTATGGGACCTGTTTATATTGGTAAAAATGCGCAGGTAATGGAAGGCTGTATGATTCGTGGTGCATTTGCTTTGTGCGAAGGCGCCGTTTTAAAAATGGGTAGCAAAGTATATGGCGCCACTACAATTGGTCCTTATTGTAATGCCGCTGGTGAAATTAAAAATGCAGTCATGTTTGGCTTTAGCAACAAGGCTCACGATGGATATTTAGGCGATAGCGTAATAGGTGAGTGGTGCAACCTGGGGGCTGGCACCTCTAATTCAAACGTAAAAAATACTGCTGGCGAAGTAAGGGTTTGGAGTAACAAGGACAATGAATATTTGCCCGTTGGATTAAAATGTGGTTTGTTGATGGGTGATTACAGCAGGGCGGCAATCAATACATCTTTCAATACCGGTACAGTAGTTGGGGTGTGCTGTAACATTTTTGGAGCCTATTTTCCACCAAAGTTTGTAAGTGATTTTACATGGGGTAAAGAAAGGTATACCTTTGCAAAAATATTGCAGGACGTTGAAAACTGGAAAAAGTTAAAAGGAAAGACATTGAGCGATCAGGAAAAAAAATTTTTAGAAAACCTTTACAATCAACCATAAATAAACATGATGAGAAAGCAAATAGCTGCGGCTAACTGGAAAATGAACCTTACGATGGAACAGGCTGAAACACTAATTACAGATTTAATGGCTGCTCCCATTGAATTAACGGCAAACCAGGAAGCCGTTTTTGGAGTTCCATTTCCTTATTTAATCAGTATCAAAAATATTATTGCTGGCAAACAGAATGCTTTATTAGCTGCACAAAATTGTTATACCAAAGTATCCGGTGCTTACACGGGTGAAGTAAGTGTGGAAATGTTGAAAAGCATTGGTATACCTTATGTAATCATTGGTCATAGTGAGCGCAGAGAGTACTTTAATGAAACCAATAAAATTTTGGCGGATAAAATAGATGTCTGTTTCGAGTATGGCCTTAAGCCTATTTTTTGCTGCGGCGAGGCCCTCGACATCCGGGAAGCAGGTACCCAGAATAGCTATGTCGAAAACCAATTGAAAGAAAGTTTATTTCATTTGAGTGAAGCGCATTTAACCGGATTTGTAATTGCTTATGAGCCAATTTGGGCCATCGGAACAGGTAAAACAGCCAGCAGCGAACAAGCACAGGAAATGCACGCACATATCAGAAGTGTGTTTGCGGCTCAATACGATAATAAGCTCGCAGATACTATTTCAATTCTGTATGGCGGTAGCGTAAAAGCAGCCAATGCAAAAGAAATATTTGGACAACCTGATGTTGACGGAGGATTGGTTGGTGGCGCTTCGTTGGTAGCAACCGAATTCACCACCATTATAAATAGCCTAAAACAGTAATACCCATATAGGAGGATTATAATAAATCCATGGCTTTAGCAAAAAAGGTAACGTTGAATGGTAATACCATTGAACAATATCCACCGCCAATTTTATAAACAATCACAGATGCTACTAAAGACGCAAAAAATAATATCCAATAAAGGCCGGTAGATTTTTTTGTAGTTTCCATTCTTAAAATAGTTTTGGCAAAAATAGGGCAAAACGAACAAAATTATAATAGCTGTCAAAAGTTATTTGTAATCTTCATCTCGGTTCTGCTCTATTTTCAATTTTTATTTTCTTTCACATCCAAGGTATATTTATTGTGTATCTTTTACATTGTGGTTTAAAGGTTTTATATTGCTGCTTCTTAACAATTGCCATAAAATGACACTCAACTTTTACATCCGTTTTTCAACTAAATTCGGACAAGCATTATTCGTTTCCGGTAACAATCAAGCTTTAGGAAACGATGATTTTAGCCAGGCTATTCCACTTAATTATTTTAATGATGAATTTTGGCAGGGAAAAGTAGATATCTCTGAAAAAGATTTTCATTCACTGGATATTGAATACCGTTATTTTTTAAAAGACTCGACTGGAGAGTATATTATTGAATGGGGAAATGATCGTGTGATTGAATTTGAAAAAATCACCACCAATGAAATTGTATTAATCGATACCTGGAATCACGCCGGCGAATTAGAAAATGCGTTTTTTACCAAAGCATTTCAGGGTGTCTTATTAAAACCGGCCAACCAGCCTGAAAAGCAAACCATCATAAATAAATACACACATGAGTTTAAAGTAAAGGCTCCACTTCTGAAAGAAAGCGAAGTTTTATTTATTAGCGGCAACAGTTTGCAATTGGGGGAATGGAAAACAGATCAGCCGCTACTTTTATCAACAGAAGGCAATTGGTGGACCATTCGAATAGATCTATCCCTTGAAAATTTTCCGGTAGCGTATAAGTATGGCGTTTACAATCTTCTTGACGGTACTACTATTGGTTTTGAATCAGGAAATAACAGAACATTGATGGGTGACAATGGCCGGACAGGAAGTACGATTATTCATGACGGCTTTGCGCAGCTTGCTTTTCCAGGTTGGAAAGGTGCTGGTGTAGCTATTCCGGTTTTTAGTTTACGTACGGAAAAGGGATTTGGTACTGGTGAGTTTACCGATATAAAATTAGTGGTAGATTGGGCAAAAGCAACCGGCTTAAAATTGATTCAATTATTACCAATCAATGATACAACGGCAACCCATACCTCTTTGGATTCTTACCCGTATGCTGCTATTTCTGCCTTTGCTTTACACCCGCTATACCTCAATCTTGAAAAAGTTGCAGGTACTAAAAATGCAGCAATTATTAAACCTTTAAAGAAAAGGCAGGCCGAACTCAATAGTTTGCCGGATGTGGATTATGAAGAAGTAATGCGTTTAAAGTTTACAATAATCAGAGAACTTTATGCGCTGCAGAAAAATGAGTTTTTGAACGACACCAAATACTTTGAATTTTTTGATTTAAATCGTCATTGGTTGGTTCCTTATGCGGCTTTTTGTTACCTGAGGGATAAGTACAAAACGGCCGATTACAGCCAGTGGACGACACATAGTGATTTTGATGAGGCTGCTATACAGGAACTTGCGTCGCCTTTACAAAAGCAGTACGATAGTATCGCCCTGCATTATTTTATTCAATACCATTTGCACCTGCAATTAAAGACAGCCACAGCGTATGCGCATAGAAATGGCATAGTGGTAAAAGGTGATTTACCCATTGGTATTTACCGGTATGGCTGCGATGCATGGATGGATCCGGGGTTGTATGTTATGAATGCACAGGCAGGAGCACCACCGGACGATTTTGCCGTTAAAGGACAAAATTGGGGTTTCCCAACCTATAACTGGAAAAGAATGCAGGAAGATGGATTTTCATGGTGGCGTAAGCGGTTTGAGCAGATGAGCGAATACTTTGATGCTTTCAGAATTGATCATATCCTTGGTTTTTTTCGTATCTGGAGTATTCCATTGCATTCGGTGGAAGGCATCATGGGAAAATTTGTTCCCGCCATCCCGGTTCATGTGAACGAATTATATGATCGGTCCGTCTCTTTTCATCTTAATCGTTATTGTAAACCGTATATTCCGGATTATATCGTGAGCGAAAGACTTGGAGCCGAGGCTGGGTATGTGAAGGAGCAATTCCTTATTTGGGTTGATGGCAATTTGCAATTAAAACCGGAATTTGATACACAGCGAAAAGTAGAAGATTATTTTAAACACCAGCCCCTTTCTGAGCGAAATACTTTTATACAGTTTGGGTTGTTTGATTTGATTAGCAATGTAATATTTTTTGAAGAGGAAGGGTCAAAAATGCAGCAGTTTCATTTCCGAATCAATATGGATCAAACGACTTCTTTCAGGGATTTGGATAGTCATTCAAAACAACAGTTGAAAGAATTGTACATCAATTATTTCTTCCAGCGTCAGGATGATTTTTGGAAAAAGGAAGCAATGAATAAACTGCCTGAGCTAAAGAGAAGCACCAACATGCTGGTTTGTGGTGAAGATTTAGGCATGGTTCCGACATGCGTTCCGGAAGTGATGCGTCAGCTTGGTGTACTTAGTTTAGAGATTCAAAGAATGCCAAAAGACCCGAAGACAGAATTTTTTCATCCTGCCGATGCTCCTTATTTGTCAGTCGTAACACCTTCCACCCATGATATGAGTACAATCCGGGGATGGTGGGAAGAAGATACATCTAAAACCCAACGGTTTTTTAATGAAATTTTAGGATACCAGGGCGCTGCTCCATTTTATTGTGAAGCGCCGATCAATAAAGCAATTGTACTTCAACATTTATATTCCCCTGCTATGTGGAGTATTTTTCAGTTGCAGGATATTTTGGGAGTTGATAAAGCCTTGAGAAGAGAAAACCCAAATGAAGAGAGAATAAATATCCCCGCAGATCCAAAGCATTACTGGCGATACCGAATGCATTTTACGCTTGAAGAACTATTAAATAAGCATGCGTTTAACGCCGCATTAAAAGCAGATATCGAGGCTAGCGGCAGATAGATAAAATAAAAGTATAAAAAAGGGATACAGTTTTGAACTGTATCCCTTTTTTTGTGTGATTGAACCTTTTTAGTTCTTTATAAATAATGTAGCGGATTCAACTTTATCGATGATCGTCTTCAAAAAATATTTACCAGTTGGCAAATGCTTGATGTCAACCGTTGTTACCGCATTGCTATTAAATCTATATTGGCCACTTTGCATAACCGATCCACTTGTGTTGATAATGCTGATATAACCAGTGCTATTTTGAACAGCATCTGCTTCAATTTGGAGATAGTCAGCAGAAGGGTTCGGGTAAAGTTTAACGCCACGTTTTCCTAATTTACTATTTTTTACAAGAACAACTGAACTATAAGAAACCTGTCCTGTTTTTTCTGTGATCTTTAACCGGTAATAATTTAATCCTGAAACCGGACTATTATCGGTGTGATTATAACCAGTAAGTGTTGCACTGTTTTTTGCAATCACACGGCCATTCACCATATCAGCGAATATATTGCCATCTACACTTCTTTGAACCTGGTAACTGTTCAGGTTATTTTCACTTTCACTTGACCAGTTCAATGAAATCATATTACCAGCTGAGTTAAGTGCAGTAAATGATTTGAGCTTGATTGGTAAAATGGTGCTAGGCGTTATTGTAATGGAGTGTGTTCCTGTTACACCATTTTTAAAAGAACAGATGACCAGATAGTAAATTCCGGTTGAAGTAAAATTGTAGGTAAACCCGGAACTGCTGCTTATAAGATCATCGTTTGCAACCAAAGCATTTGTAAGGGGGCTCGTACTTGTAAATCCACCGGTGCCATACAAAATCAGAAAATTATCCCAGCTACTGCTAGTGCTGATGTCCATAAGTCCGGTGGAACTGATTAAAATTGGAACCAAATCATAATATACAACTGTACCAACCAATGATAAAGTTGTTGGGGGGATCCCTTCATTTGGCCGGTTAAAAGTAGGATCTGTATTGGTAAGGTTACCATTGTAAACAGTTTGGGAAAATACAGGAATTAAACAAATTCCTAATAAGAATGTAAGTAAACTTTTTTTCATAAATAAGGGGAGTTAGTAAGGCTTTTTTTAAATGAGATTAGATAAATTGATTAATTAGAAACGAAATAAGTAATTAATTTCGATAAATGATGCACATTAACGCAAAAAAAATCGACTTATTGTTTAATCATCCATTTACTATTTCAAAAGGAACCAAAACTCATCAACCTTCTTTGATTGTTGAACTTGATTATTTTGGAGTGAAGGGTTACGGCGAAGCGCCCGCAATAACTTATTATAATATTCCTGTTGAAAAAATGCTGGAAGATTTGGAAAGAAAGAAAATTTTCATTCAAAAATTTGCCTTCTCTGATCCTGAAAGGTATTGGCATTACCTACATCACCTTTTTCCTAATAATTCCTTTTTGGTTTGTGCATTGGATATGGCAGGCTGGGATATTTATGGAAAGTTAAAAGGAAAGCAATTACACCAGTTGTGGAACCTTGACACCGCCAAAAGTCCGGTCACCGACTATACCATTGGAATTGATAGCATTGAAAACATGGTGTCAAAAATGAAGGAAAAACCCTGGCCCATCTACAAAGTAAAAGTTGGCGTGGAGGGTGATATAGAAATGGTAGCTGCCTTACGGCAAAATACCGATGCTATTTTAAGGGTTGATGCCAATGCCGGCTGGACGCTGGAAAAGGCTTTGCAAAAAATACCATTGCTTAAAGAACTTGGTGTAGAAATGGTAGAACAGCCCCTTGCTAAAGATGATTGGGAAGGAATGAAAACATTATACGAAAAATCGTCCCTACCGCTGATTGCTGACGAAAGTTGTGTGGCAGAAACAGATGTGGAAAAATGCCATGGTCATTTTCATGGCATCAATATTAAACTAACAAAATGTAGCGGTATTACCCCAGCCCGAAGAATGATTACTAGGGCAAGGGAGCTGGATATGAAAATAATGATGGGTTGTATGAACGAAAGTTCGGTGGGTACAGCTGCAATTGCTCAGCTGGCACCACTTGTTGATTATATAGATATGGATGGCCCGCTTTTGCTGGCCGAGGATACTGCTGAGGGAGTAGGATTTGATTTTGGTAAAATAATTTATAGCAATACCCCGGGATTAGGAATTAAGGTGAACTCTTTTTAAATTTTATTTGGTGAAATAATTTATCAGGCTTTACTTTGCACTCCAAATGAATCAAATCAATCACATACATCATCATCATTATTTTGCCCACGGGTAAGCTATGCTGATTTGTATGTAACAAAACATATTTTCAAGAAAGGGCTTACTCAAAAGGTAGGTCCTTTTTTTATTTACAGTCATAAAAAAGTAAAGCGTCAGGAGGATATAAAATAAACAAGTAAAGAATTATTATGTTAAAAATTGCCATTCAAAAATCAGGACGACTCAACGAAGATTCGATCAAGCTATTGAAAGAGTGTGGTATTGAATTGAACAACGGTAACAAACAATTAAAGGCTGTTGCTTTCAATTTTCCATTGGAAGTTTATTTTTTAAGGGATGATGATATTCCCCAATATGTATATGACGGTGTAGCCGATATCGGTATTGTGGGCGAAAATGTAATGCTCGAGAAAAACAAGGATATTGATGTAGTGTACAAACTTGGTTTTGGCAGATGCCGCTTAAGTATCGCTGTTCCTAAGAGCATGGAATACAGCTCACCCGGCAGTTTGAAAGGTCTGAAAATTGCCACTACTTATTCTACCATTCTGCAGCAATATTTGACTGATCAAAAGATTGAAGCAGAGATCCATGAGATTAGCGGATCTGTTGAAATTGCACCTGGAATTGGCCTGGCGGACGCTATTTGCGATTTAGTGAGCAGTGGTAGTACACTTTTTACCAACGGATTAAAGGAGGTGGAAGTGATTCTAAAATCTGAAGCCGTGTTGGTTGCCAACAAGGGCTTGAGCGATGACAAAAAGCAGATTTTACAAAAATTATTGTTACGCATCAATGCTGTTAAAACTGCAAAGAATAACAAATACATTTTATTGAATGCGCCCAATCATCAGTTGAAGAATATATTTTCTTTGCTTCCCGGTATGAAGAGTCCAACTGTGGTTCCGTTGGTAGAAGAGGGTTGGAGCAGTGTGCAAAGTGTGGTAAATGAAAATGATTTTTGGGAAGTAATTGAAAAGCTCAAACAATTTGATGCGGAAGGTATTATTGTAATACCGATTGAGAAGATGATTGTGTAATGCCTTCGTGCTGATGATAATTGTGAATTGTCAATATTTCACCATTTACCATCGACTGTTCAATGTCGTTTACCTGGGATATTGAACATTTATATTGTTATCTATAAAGCTGTGAGTGAATAAAGTAGTAGATATTTTTTTACTTGACGATTGATTTTTGAAATAGTAAGACTTTATTTTCTTTTTTTTCTTGATAAAAAAAAGAAACAAAAAAAATCAAGGCTGCGAATAAAAAGGCTGAAATTTTTAACATAAGTCTAAAATCAGGGAACTCGCCACAAGTAGTTAAAGAGTGTAGGGCTTGTGCACGGCTCAAACAGCCTTGATTTCTTAACGACTTAAGTTGAAAATTTCTAGCACTTTTTATTCGAGGCCGTAAAACACCTCGGGTGCCATATTTTGTTTAATCGGAAAATAATTAATTAATGATTATAAATCTCTTAAGTAAAAGACAATGAATTTTGAATGGTCTATATTTCGCCATTTACAAATCGAAGTATCGTTTTATTGGTAATAAAGTACTCGTACGCTTTTTTGTAATAGAATGCAGTTTGCTTTTACAAATCAGGTGGATAAAGTTCAATAAAGATAAAAGGTACAAGAGTGCGACGCAACGGCAGCTTAATAGTAGTACTTCCGCCTGGCTCATAAAAAATGTAACTGTTTAACGAAGAAGATAAAAATTACGAAGATGGAAAATGTTTTCATAAATCCCGAACGAAAAGACTGGGCTGGAATTCTGCAACGACCTGCTTTTGATAGCAGCAATTTGGAGGAAACTGTATCCGCTATTTTAGCTGATGTAAAAGAAACTGGAGATGTAGCTGTAAAAAAGTATGTAGCAAAATTTGACGGAGTTCATTTAAATGATCTTCGGGTAAGCGAAGCCGAAATTGCAGCTGCCTCATTATTGGTAAGCGAAGAATTAAAGGAAGCCATTCTGGTGGCGAAAAATAACATTGAGAAATTTCACCAGGCGCAGGTATCAGACATTGTAAAAATTGAAACAACCAGCGGCGTGCTTTGCTGGCGTAAATCGGTTGCCATCCAAAAGGTTGGGTTGTATATTCCGGGTGGAACAGCTCCCTTGTTTTCTACCTTGCTAATGTTGGGGATACCCTCTTTGATGGCAGGTTGTAAAGAAATAATTATTTGCACTCCCTGTGATAAAAATGGGGAAGTAAACCCGGTTGTTTTGTATGTTGCCCAACTGATTGGTTTAAAAAATATTTTTAAAATTGGCGGTGTGCAGGCCATTGGTGCAATGGCTTATGGTACGGACACCATCCCACAGGTATATAAAATATTTGGACCGGGTAACCAGTATGTTACCTGCGCTAAGCAACTGGTAAATAAGCAAGGCATAGCCATTGATATGCCTGCCGGGCCGAGTGAGGTAGCCGTGTATGCAGATGAAAGCAGCAACCCCGCTTTTGTAGCATCAGACCTGCTAAGCCAGGCAGAGCATGGTGTGGATAGCCAGGTCGTGTTGATAGCAAGCTCTGGCCTGATTGTGGATTTGGTAAAAATAGAAATCGACCGGCAGTTACCCATACTTTCCAGAAATGAAATTGCTGCGAAGGCATTGCAAAACAGCCGTTTGATTGTAATGGAAAATACAGCTGCAGCCTTTGAGTTGCTCAATGAATATGCAGCCGAACATCTGATTCTTGCATCTGACAAAGCATTGGAATTGGCTGAACACGTAATAAATGCAGGGAGCGTTTTTCTGGGACATTATTCACCGGAAAGTGCCGGGGACTATGCATCGGGCACCAATCATACCTTGCCAACAAATGGTTACGCAAAAGCCTATAGTGGCGTATCTTTGGATAGCTTTGTAAAGAAAATAACCTACCAGTTTTTAAGCAGGGAAGGTATTCAGCAAATTGGTACAGCAGTTGAAAGGATGGCAGCCGCGGAAGGGCTGGATGCACATAAAAACGCGATAACACTTCGCTTAAACGAAATCAATATGCACAATTAAACAATAGAAATACATCTTTAAGCAATCGATTAAATACCGGATATGAAAGAAGCTGAATTGAATAACGAATCATCAAAAATAGCGTTTGACATTAACGCACTGGTGCGTGACAATATCAAAAAACTGGCACCCTATTCTACGGCCCGTCATGAGTTTAAAGGACAGGCAAGTGTTTTACTGGATGCCAATGAAAACGCATATGGATCGCCACTGGAAGATAATTTTAACCGTTACCCTGATCCACTGCAATGGCAGTTGAAATTTGCCATCGCAAAAATAAAAGGAGTGCCTGCCGAAAATATATTTATAGGCAATGGAAGTGATGAAGTGATTGACCTGGCTTATCGTGTATTTTGCGATCCGGTTAAAGACAACGTGATCATCTGCCCGCCCACCTACGGTATGTATGAAGTAAGTGGCAACATCAACAATGTAGGTATTCAAAAAGTAAATCTTACGCCCGGCTTTCAATTGAATGTGGAAGGGATTTTAAATTCTGTTGATGCACATACAAAATTATTATTTCTCTGCTCGCCCAATAACCCCACCGGTAATAATATGAACCGCAATGATGTTGAAATCTTACTGAATAATTTCCCAGGGATTGTTATCATTGATGAAGCTTATATCAACTACTCCAAACAAAAAACATTTATACAAGAGCTTACGGAATATCCCAACCTGATTGTAATGCAAACCTTGTCGAAAGCATGGGGACTTGCAGCCTTACGTCTTGGACTTTGTTTCGCTTCAATGGATATCATCAATTTGTTTAATAAAGTAAAGCCACCTTATAATATTAACGAGGCCTCACAGGAACTGGCTTTGGAAGCATTGCAGAATACCGATCAGGTAAATAACTGGATAAAGGAATCCGTATCGGAGCGGGCAAAGCTGGAACTGGAATTATCCAAATTTTCTTTTATAGAAAACCTGTATGAAAGTGATGCCAATTTTATCCTGGTAAAGGTAAAAGATGCCAATGCGTTGTACACTTTCTTAACTGATAAAGGCATCATTGTGCGGAATAGAAGCAAGGAGGTATTCTGTGATAATTGTTTGCGGATCACTATCGGCACGCCGGATGAAAATGAAATTTTAATTAAGGCATTGGAAGAATTGATTGGAGCGTGAGGTTGATGAATGATGAGGGAATAGGGATGCGAATGATAAGTAATGAATGATTGAAGAAAATGTCTATTCCCGAAAATTATCAACCTTGTAGTGGTTTAAAAATTAATGCATCAATAATACATCAACAATCCCAAAGCTATCGGCTCAAAAACAAACAAATTACCAATTCAACAAGAAAACATGTAACCATTCAACAACTCACGATTTTTCAGACCAAAACACTTCTACTATTTTTTCGAGATTTTTTTGATTGTTGTATAGTTCGTCTAACAAATTCCTGCGCCGGTCATTTTCTGAAATATCGTACGGTATTTCGTATAAGTAGCTGATGGCGGTTTTAAAATCATCGGCATCTTCTGCAATCTGGCAAATACTATCTAAGCCCGAACCTTCTACTCCCGCTTTATTTACCAGACAATGCCGCCCGTTGAACAGGGCATTCAATAGTTTTAATTTTACACCAGTATTATTGAAGGAAGGGAGGATATTTATTTGCGCTTTTGCAATCATATCCTGTAACTCTTTATCGCTGGGATCGGCTACCAGGCAGGTATGCGGGTGCTCATGCGCCAGAAAGGTAAGTTTTTCCGATGGCTCTCTGCCTGCAATTACAAAGGGAACCTTTAACTCATTGAAGACATTTTTTAACAGCCAAATGGCTGCAGCTTCATTTTCATTAATGGATAAATTACCATGGTACAAACAGAAGCAACCCTTACCCTCTCTGCCGGCCGCAATCGTGTAGGGTAAAAAAACAGGCAAATGTCCTATGTCAGGTGCATTAAAAACCTGCTTGTACAATTCTACATCCTGGTTACTAAGCGCTGCTATTTTTACCCGGTCGGCCAGTTGCTGTTCGTATTTTTTGAGCAATTTACTTTCATGACGGTAAAACCATTTTTTTAAGGGGTGTGCTTCATTCAACGCCAGGTGATGATAATACTCAAACTCTGCATTGTGCAGACGAAGCATAACAATTCGGTTGGTTAGTTTTCCTGTGAAGAGGTAATAGCTGCAATGAACAGCCTCAATCAGAATGGGATAATTGTCTTTCTTTAAATTGCGAATCAACTCATCGCTTTTCCGGGAGTTCACGATAAAGGGTAAACGAAAAGAAAAATGGCGTAGGTTCGCTTGTCTTTTATAATAATAGATGGCTTCACAATATTTTTTTAATTCATCCTGCGGCGGACGGTTGTTTACAAAGCAATGCAGGTAAATTTTTACACCAGACTGGTGCAAAGTTTTTATTTTATAAAACTGGTCCATCACCCCTCCAAAATCTGCCGGCCACGGAACGTCATGTGTAATGATATGTAAATGTCTTTCTTCCAATTTTGTTATTTGTTGATGCACCCTTACTCAAGCGACACCGCTTTAAGTGAACAGCATGTATAAATGCCCTATTTTAAGTCCAGCTGTTTATAAAAATGAATTAAAATTTTTTCCTCCTCCTGCCAGTTATATTTAAGTCTGGCCTGCATACAATTTTGCTGAAGATTATTATACAAAACTTCATTACTCAATAAATTGTTCAATTCAGTTGCCAGATTCATTGCACTAAGGTCTTTTACAAGCACCGCAAATGGTAACTCGTCGTTTATTTTTCTATAAACAGGATAATCAACACAAAGTTGTGGAATGCCCGCATGCAGGTAGTCGAAAAACCGGTTGCCCAGCGAAAAATAATTGCTAAGGCCTTTGTTTTCAAAAAGTGTAATGCCGATGTAAGCCTGTCTGGTAATGTTTCTCAATTCGTCCGGCGTTACTTTTCCCCGGAATATCACTTTATTTTCAAGTTTGTTATCAACAACCAGTTTCCGGGCCTGTTCCATAAAGTTCCCATCGCCACAAATCAATAATTTTGCTTCAACCGCCTTCATGGCAGGAATCAGGGTTTCAAAACTTCTTCCCTCATTTACAGCTCCCTGGTATAAGATAACTTTTTCATCAGCCGGGATGGTAATTACAGATCTAAGCAAGGGAATATTTCTGATTACCTGGTAATTAACACCATACATTTTGTTGAATTCGGCAGCAATGGGATGGTTTACTGTATATCCGAAAGTGAATTTTGGTACCGCAAAGGCTTCAATTCGCTTCCAAAATTTATAGATGGGCGGTCGGGTCACTACCTCCTTCATCTCGCAAAACAATTCATGTGCATCATAAACCCGTCGAATCTTTTTAAGGATAGAAATAAAATAGCAAGGAAGAATGGTATCAAGATCGATCGCACAAATGCAGTCCATTTTTTTTAACAACAGGAATAAAAACAGCCTGAAATTATACTCTGCATAAAACAATTTTCCCTTTTCAAAAAAGCAGGAAATTCGTTTCTGCTTAAAAGAATGTTTTTTTAAAGGCAAAGAAGTCTTTAATTTTCTGCCTACCAAAACAACTGTATAACCCGCATGTGCCAGCGAAGTGCAAATACGAATCATACGCTGGTCGTAAGTAAGATCGTTTGTTACACAAAAATATAAGGTAGGTGCTATGGTTTCAGATTCTTGTATCACGATAGATTTAAGGTGCTTAGATAAAAAGTAAACAGCGGACAATTTAGCTCAACTGCCGTCAACTTAGACTTTACGATTATTGTAAGGCATTTGCTTTGTAGATTGCTGCTATGATTTCTACTGTTTTTAATCCTTCTTCTGCACTCGCAAAAAGATGGTCATCACCGTTGAGTGCCTTTATCAGATTTTCGTAAACTTTATCATGATTACTCATGCTTCCTTTATAAAATCCATATCCGTTGGCCGGGTTGCCCTTGGGTAATACAGGTGCCTCCATACCTGCTACATTAAAATATTCCAGTTCATTCAGGTACTCGCCTCCGATTTTGATCGTACCGTTTTCAGCAAAAATGGCAATGGATCCTTCCATGTTTTTATTAAAGCTGTTGACCGTATAATTCATAGAACCGATGGCTCCACTTTTCATATCAAACAATATTATACCGGTATCCTCAAACTCAATAGCCGGATGGGCAAAGTTTTTAGTCAATGATTTTACATCTGACACATCGCCCAATAGCCAAAAGATCAAGTCAATAAAATGGCTGAATTGTGTAAAAAGAGTACCTCCATCCAATGATTTTGTTCCCTTCCAATCGGTATAGTAAGCCGGTGGCCTGTTCCAGAAACAGTTCACCTGAAAGCTATAAATTTGTCCAAGGGCGTTTGTATCGATCAGTTCTTTTAAAAAAGCTATCGGTGGATTATACCGGTTTTGTTTTACTACAAATAATTTTTTTCCGGATTTTTCTGCTGCCGCAATCATGTTGCTTCCCTCTATAAAATCTATGCACAACGGTTTTTCACAAAGCACGTTGATGCTTGCTTCCAGGGCTTTAATACTGTGACTTGCATGTAAGCCATTTGGGGTGCAGATGCTGACGACATCAAGGTTCTTTTCGTTTATCAGAAGCTCATCTAATGAGTAATAAGCAGTTGCTGCATATTCATTTGCTAAAATATTTGCCCTTTCGGGGATAATATCGCACACTGCTTTTACGTTCCCTATTTTTGCAATTTGTTTTGCATGACGTTGGCTGATTCTTCCACAGCCGGCTATTGCGAAGTTTTTAAGCATTTTATGAAGGCAAATATGGATTATAAAAAAGGAAGTTGAAAAAAAAAGTTCAACAATCAACATAATCTCAAAAAAAAATCTTAAAATTAGGTAATTAACCCACTTATTATGGCAGACGAAACAACCAGTACAATGGATCCCCAAAAAAACAGGCCAATGCTTTTAACAGTTTTATGCCTACTAACTTTTATCGGAAGTGTTGGAGGATTGATTTTTCATTCAATGGGATATTTAGATGCTACTGCAAAGGTAGAAGCACTTAAATCCGGAGAATCTAAAACCCAGCTTAAAAATTTATTATCTTCCGGTAGCAATACCGCAGCCACTAAAGTAGCTACGATCGGTAATTTGAATGTAGAAAATTATGAAAAATATTCTATTGGCTGTATTGCATCTTATATCCTATCCCTTGTAGGGGCTGTACTTATTTTTAAATTAAAAAGAACCGGTTTTTATTCTTTCACGTTGGGAACTTTTTTCAATTTGATCGCTCACTTTTTGCTTTTTGGCGACAACTTTGGAGTAATGGATGTTTCCATCTTAGTAGCATTGGGCGGTCTGGTGTTCATTATCCTCTTTGGTATGAACCTCAAATATATGGAGGAGGACGAGGTATAATTTTTTGTTTTTATTTTAGTGATCTTTACTTTTTAACAATCAACCTAATAAATTATTATGTCAGAAGTTTTGCAAGATTATGAAGCGCCAGTAAAAAGGCCGACTTTCATTACGGTATTGTGTATTTTAACTTTTATTGGCAGTGGTTGGGGGCTTGTCGGCGGTGCCATCCAGTATTTTTCGGCAGATAAGCAAGCTTTATCAATGAGTATCTCTAAAGAAAAAGTCGCTACTGATATTCAAAAGAGTGGTAAAAGTGATGCTGGAACCCAAATGGCGGAGAAAATGGTAAACTCGATGGGCAGTGCATTTACTGTTGAAAACTTAAAAAAGACTGCCATTGCCAGTGTGGTAGGTGCATTGCTTTGCCTGGCTGGAGCCTTTCTTATGTGGCAACTTAAAAAGACCGGCTTTTATTTATACATCGCCGGAACACTCATTGGAATCATTAGTCCGTTCGTTATATATGGTACCGACAATTTAATGTCGATAATAACTTCTGTAATGGTTGGATTTTTTGGAATTGTTTTTGTCATTTTATACGGTGTAAACCTTAAGCACATGAAATAGTTGAGCAATATGTTTTTAGCAAGGCCTCCTTCCGGGGGCCTTTTGCATGAATTTTATGTTCAAATTCAAACATTGAATATTTTTTCCTACTTTTGCCAGCTAATAAAAAAAGATAATCTAACAAAGACGTTATTAAAAAAAAAGAAATGCCTTACTTAACAATCGAAAAAAAAGCGAAAATTTTTACAGACTTTGGTGGTAAAGCCACTAACACAGGTTCAATCGAAGGTCAGGTTGCGTTGCTAACAGAGCGTATCAACCATATCTCAAACCACCTTAAAATCAACAAGCATGATTTCTCTTCTCAGAGGGGTTTAATGATGATGGTTGGTCAAAGAAAACGCTTGCTTACTTACCTTAGCAAACACAATTTGACAGGCTACAGAGCTTTAATAGAAAAATTAGGCCTACGTAAATAAGCGAATTCCCATGTTTAAATAATTTAATTCCCAACTTTCTTGTAAGCAGTTGGGAATTCTTTTTTATTTAAATAAAATCACAGGGGTCATCTCACTGCCTCTTTCAAATTTTTAAATAACAAATATGAGTTTTAATATTAAATCAGAAACCTTTGATATTGGTGGTGGCCGTATGGTAACCATCGAAACCGGGAAGATGGCCCGCCAGGCTGATGGAGCCGTTACAGTTACCCAGGGGAATTGTATTTTATTAGCTACGGTTGTCGCAAAGCGTGAACCAAGGGAAGGACAGGATTTCTTTCCATTGTCTGTAGACTACCAGGAGAAATTTTCTTCTGCAGGCCGTGTACCAGGGTCTTTCTTTAAGAGAGAAGCCCGTTTAAATGATTATGAAATATTAACCAGCCGTTTAATTG
>JBBQQP010000009.1:0-25045 GCA_038215675.1 Chitinophagales bacterium
ATCATTTTACCTGCTTCGCCACCAAATTTCCATCCATAAGCCATGCCTTCGTTTTCAACAAAATACAACTGAAACCAGGTGCCTAAAATATTGTGGTTTTCGCTCATGTAGTAATTGGTCTTAATATAAAATTTAAGTGCCTGGTCGGCAATTACTACCAATAAAATAATAAATGTAACGTGTCTTGCTTTCATAATTATTGGCAAATATAACAGAATATGCTTGAAGGGAGTTTTTGGTTGATGGTTTTGTCTGGCTTGTCCGATATTTATAGATAACAGACGGTGAGAGATGTCGAAGATTACAAATTCTTCCTTGTTCAAATTGGAAACAACGTCCAATAAATTAGATGGAGATAAACCCGAAACAAAAATTTATTTTGTATTACCCATTCATCATTCATCATTCTCTCATCCCGCATCCCGCATTCCTAATTCCTCATTTTTCATTCCTCATTCCTCATCCATCATTCATCATTCCTCATTCCTCATAATACACCCTTTTAACCCTTTGTGATATTCCTGTTAAAATTTCGTAGGGAATGGTGCTTGCCCATTTTGCCAGTTCGCTTACTGATAATGCTGCGCCAAATACGACTACTTCATCGCCTTCCCTTACATCGGTGTCACTTATGTTCAGCATGGTCATATCCATACAAATGTTTCCTATCACCGGCACAAGGTTTCCCTTCACCCACATTTGACCAATTCCATTGCTTAGTATTCTCGGATAACCGTCTGCGTAACCTATTCTTACGGTGGCAATCATAGAGTCTTTAATCACTACTCCTTTTCTGCCATAACCTACACTTTCACCAGCGGCCACGTGTTTAATTTGCGAAATGGTAGTTTTTAATGTGCTCACGTTTTTAAGCTTTTCCTGCATAGCAGGATTGCTGTCTACTCCATACAGTCCTATTCCGAGGCGTACCATTTCTAATTGAAGATGAGGATGCCGGTGTATAGAAGATGTGTTGGAAATATGCCGGATAAAAGGATAACCCAATGCTTTCTGCAACACCTCACATCCACACAGGAAATCATCGGCCTGTAGTTTTGTGAAAGCATCATATTCCGGTGCATCACTTGCTGCAAAATGCGAAAAAACAGATTGTACTTTAAACAGGATTTTTGACTGGAGTAAACCGGCCAGTGAAGAAAGATCTTTAGCTTCAAAACCAAGACGGTGCATGCCGGTGTCCAACTTAATATGTACCGGATAATTATTGTAACCCGATTGCTGCAAATATTTTTCGAAAGCGGATAAAATGCTAAAAGAATACAGTTCCGGTTCAAGATTAAAATGCAGTAAAACATCAAAGGTGGCCTCCTCCGGATTTAGCACAAGAATGGGTAATGTAATGCCTGCCTTTCTTAGTTCAACGCCTTCATCAGCATAAGCTACTGCCAGGTAATCTACTTTGTGAAACTGCAGCAGATTGGCTATTTCAAAACCGCCACTGCCATAGCTAAAGGCCTTTACCATAGCCATCAGTTTTACCCCGGGCTTTAATAATTGCTGGTAGGCTTTCAGGTTATGTGTTACGGCATTTAAATTTATTTCCAAAACGGTCTGGTGTACTTTTTCTTCCAGTAAATGACTGATTTGTTCAAACTCAAATATCCTTGCACCTTTTAATAAAATGGTCTCCTTGTAAAAATGCAGGGAGTAAAACTGCTGCATAAACTCTGCGATGGAGGAAAAAAAAAGCGTTTGAGGGAGGTTGCTGAAAGCATCCTTGCACCTAAATATTTCGGGACCAATCCCGATAAAACGATTGATATTTTTTTGCTGTAAAATAGCCGCAACTTCCCTGTACAAATCAGCGCTGTTTTTTCCGGATTGTAAAATATCGCTTAGTATCAGTGTACGGTTGGGATGCTGCTGTTGCTGCACTAAAAAATCCAACGCTATTGTTAACGAATTAATATCAGCACTATAACTATCGTTGATTACAGAACAATTATTGACGCCCTGTTTTAATTCAAGCCGCATTTCAACTGCACGTAGCTGCAACATTCTTTTACTAATTATAGTTGCATCCGTTTGCAGGTATAACAATACACACCAGCAGGTAATGGCATTTTGGATAGATGCATCATCCGTAAAAGGAATGATTATAGAAATGGAAGCTCTGTTATTGAATGGACGATGGTCGATGGCTGTGATGATCGCCTGCCCTGCTTTTTTCTCTATAGAAATTATTTGTAAGGAGGCCGTTTCTATAAGGCCCGTTGAAAAAAGCAAAAAACTATCATCGCCTCTTACATTATTGACAAATGCAGATACGCACTCATCTAAGTCGGAATTACCAGCATTATAAAAGAGTGCACTGCTGCGTTTAAATAGTGTAAGTTTTTCGTTGATTTTTTGGTTGATGGTTAAAAATCCTTCGTTGTGTGCATCGCCAATATTGGTAAATACGCCAATACCCGGTTGAATGATCTTTTCCAGTTGCTGCATTTCGCCGGGAATTGAAATACCTGCTTCAAAAATAGCGAGGGTATGGGTTTCATTCATTTGCCAAACACTGAGCGGTACACCAATTTGTGAATTATAGCTTTTAGGACTGCGAACGATTGAATGGTCATCTTGCAACAACTGATACAACCATTCTTTTACAATGGTCTTTCCATTGCTTCCGGTAATGCCAATTACAGGTATAGTGAATTGCATCCGGTGATAAGCTGCCAGGCAATGAAGGGCACCCAGCACATCGTCTACCTGGATAAAATTGGAGCCATTATAAGTATCAGGTTCATCAACCGAAATACCTTGATCTACGATAAAATTTCTTACACCTTTGTTGTATAGTTCCCTGATGAATGAATTGCCATTTCGCCTCGGTCCGCTCAATGCAAAAAAAAGGGAAGTTTCCGGGAATAAAAGTTTTCGGCTGTCGAGTAAAAGATGTTCTATTGCAGCGGCTGAATTTTCATGCAATAAAAATTGTCCGCTTACTATTTTTTCTATTTGTGAAACCAGGTAACTCAAAATAGTGATTTATAAATATTTTTAGTAGAAGATACAATTCAGGATTGATACTTTTAGTTACGATTTGAGCAACGGTTGAAATGATGTTACTTCTTTACCCAAGTCACTCCGGGGACTGCCCATTACTAACAAACACAATCCCCAAACAATCTGGTTTCTGATGCTATACGCTATGTCAAAAAAGATTAATCAATATTCTGTCGCATACATATTTAAGCTTTAAGTGAATCAAGAACATAATAACAGGAATAAAATTTTACTTTTATAGTGGACCCAACTAAACCCTTCATTCAATTATATTAAGATGCTATATCTTCCGGTATCCCTCTTCTTTTATGGTAGATTGAATAAACAATCGAACCACTGATACAAAAAACGATCATTAACAGCGAGACCCAAACAGGAATGTGTACCCATTTTGCTATTAACATTTTTAAACCAATAAATACCAGTACGATGGCGATGCCCTGTTGTAAAAAATCGAATTTACTGGCCGCTCCCCTTAACAGAAAAAATAAACTTCTTAATCCCAGCACCGCAAAAATATTAGAGGAATAAATCAATAATTTTTTATTGGGATCGGGGATAATTGAAAATACAGCCGGAATAGAATCAATCGCAAATACAATATCGATTAAACCAAGCATGACTACTACCATTGAAAGGGTGGTAAAATAAGTTTTACTGCCCTTTTTTATCGTAAATCGTCCATGGGGTTCTTCATTGGTGGTAGGCATGAATTTTTTCATCATTTTAAATGCCCAGTTTTGCTCCGGATTAAATTCTTCCTCGTCTTTGCTGGCAAACATTTTAGCCCCCGTATATAAAAGGAAAACACCAAAAATATACATGATCCAGTCAAACCTTGCAACCAGTTCACTTCCTACAGCAATAAAAAGAATCCTGAAAACAATGGCCATTAAAATACCCAGCAGAAGCACCCTTGAATAATTATTCTCTTTTATCCCAAAGAAAGAGAATATAATAATGAAGACAAAAATATTGTCAATTGAGAGTGACCATTCCAAAAAATAAGCAGACACGTATTGCAGGGCATCTTCAGTTCCGTTTTCGAACCAGATAAAGGCACCGAATGCCAAAGCAAGTGCAACCCAAAAGATGGTTTGTACCAATGCATTCTTCAGAGTCATCACGGTATTTTTTTTGCTAAGCAAACCAAGGTCAAATACCAGTGCAAGAATCACCACCGCTCCAAAAACCACGTAAATCAGTAAATTTTTATCCATTATTATTTTAATGCTTTGTATTATTCCCTTTCAATCCTAACGCTACTTTGTATACTTTCTTTTTCGCCACCATTGATAGATCAATGCAAACAAACACACCAACGCTATAGGTGCAACGATATTGATGATCTGCCACAAGGACCGTTCTTCCTCTACCGTTTTAACATCTAATAACCGAAGCGTATAATCTTTACCCTTCGCTTCCAGGATATTATTTTTATTGGCCAGATATTCTGTGCAGGATAAAAAGAAATCTTTATTGGCATAGCCCACCTTTGTGTATTTATTAGTCCCCATCGGTAATGGACCAATTGCTTCAGAAACCTGGTTCATAACAATATCTGCATCGCTTACTACAATTACCTTGCCCGGCACTGCACTCGCCTTTACAAATGGGATATCATAATGCTTTAAGGTATCAAGTTGCGCCTGACTTGCCCGGTTGGCATAAAGGGAAGTGAATTTGCCTTCCAGTAATACAGCCACGGGAATATTTTTACGGTTGTATTTACTAATGTCTTCGGCTGTTTGTAAACTATTCAGTTCTACCCGGGCAGGTGTTGCCATGGTATACGAATTATTGGAGGTTGCCAGTAAAATTGTTTTCGTTATGCCAGCTGCTTCTACGGTATCGATGGAGTTGGCAAATTGTGCTACAACATCAGCCTGATTTTTTACGATGGCATTTTCTGATCCGGGTTGTAATAATGGCGAATATGGCCATGGCAACAATTGCTTCTGGCTTTGACCACCAACGCTGCCAACTTCGACAGGAATCACGTCGCTATGTTTATCTGCAATTAAGTCGGTATTGACTCTAACCCCATAGCGAAACAGGAGGTCATTTAAGTTGAGGTCCCTTGCATAAGCAATCAGGTCACCGTTTTGCAGACTGTCCCTTTCAGCATACAAAACATCTATAAAAAACAACAGTCGTCCACCATTCATTACATACTGATCCAGCTTAAATTTATCTTCATCGGTGAATTTATCAACTGGCTTTACAATTACAATTGCGTCATATTCCGGTGAGATAAATGACTGCGTTCGAACGTTGACGGTATCCACTATAAAATTGCTACCCAACGTTTCAAATACATCATTCACCGGCAAAAAACCATATTGCGGCTCGCCATTACCGTAAGCATATCCTACCAAAGGAACCTGCGCCTGCGTTAATTTTTGTATGGCGTTGGCAAATTTATATTCCAGTAAAGCTTCTGCACTGTTAAGCGACTGTTTATCGAGGATATCGCTTGAATTAAAGGTAGGTTTTTGCACCTGCCCTTGTAAGAGATCTATGCCTATTGATTTACCATGGTAGTTTATAATAGCAGCAGGAAAAATCTGGCGATTGTTGTTGCCCTCTCCTTCCTTTAGTTGCACCTTTTGGTTGGTTGGCCTCAACCCCATTTGAATCAATGATTCAAATACTTTTGACTTTGCTGAATCATCTAATCCTTCTCCGGGAATTTCGAATTTGTACTGAATATTTTTTCCGCCATAGTTTTTGAAGTTCTCCAGTAACTCCCTTGTGCTGTTCGATAACTTTTTAAATTCCGACTTAATATCACCGGAAAGTAATACAGTAATATCAACCGTGCTATCAAGATTTCTTAAAACTGATTTGGTTGAATGGGAAAGCGTAAATCTTTTTTCGTTGGTAAAGTCAATACTGGTATGCCAGGTAGCTGCAAGCCAATTTATCACAACTAACAATAGAATTGCAATTGGCAACCAGACTTTACTGTTAAATACTTTATTAATAACTGATTTCATTTAGAAGTATACTTAGCGCTTATGCAGATTTTTCACAGTGATAAAAAGAAAAAAAAGAATAAGGCTGCCAAAATAGACGATGTCACGACTATCTAATAACCCACGACTAACACTGCGGTAATGAAAATCGATTCCCAGCATTTCAATTAAATAATCTGCTTTTGCTTCAAATACAGGTAGTTTACTAAGGGCATTAAAGCCAAAGTAAAGCAGCACACAAACAAAAGCACTAATTAAAAATGCGACTACTGCATTGTTGGTGAAACTACTACAGCACAATCCAATGGCGGCAAATACCGCAGCCAGTAAAAACAACCCGATATAACTTCCGGCAATGCCTCCACTATCTATACCACCCGCTGCACTCAGGCTTTTTATGGTAAATACATAGATGAAGGTTGGTATAATTACAAAAATAATTACGAGCAAAACAGATAGATACTTTCCAACAATGATTTGCCATTTGGAAAGTGGTCTTGTTTGCAGAATTTCAAATGTGCCAGTCTTAAACTCTTCCGACAAAGATCGCATGGTGATGGCTGGTACCAAAAAAATCAGGATCCAGGGAGCCAACCCGAAAAAGGTATCCAGAGTAGCATACCCAAAATCAAAAAGGTTGCTATCCTTTAATACGAACAAAAAAAGCCCATTCACCAAAAGAAATAAAATGATGGCAATATAACCGGTAAGATTACTGAAAAACTGGTGCAATTCTTTTTTACAAATACTCCACATGTATATAAAATTGGCTGCAATTTACTATTTAGCGTCTATAAAAAAATTTGTTTAGAAAATTGATTTCGTTTTCACCCTAACACAATTGCGCATATATCTAAACTGTGATAAAAGAATTAAGAAAAGGTGTTGAGCAATTTTGGCAAGCATTATAAATGAATTTATAAATCCGAAGGCAAAAAATAAAAGCCTCCTTTATGAGGAAGCTTTTAAATATAATTACGGTTTAAGAATTACAACTTCTGCAATTTGCCATTGAAGTTTAATTCCTCGTTATAGATCGTTACATAATAAACACCTGATCCCAAAGTTGGCAGGCTATTTAGCAAAATTGAATTGTTCCCTTTAGTTACATTGATTGTTTTAGAATATACCAGATTACCGGCGCTATTCTGAATTCTTAAATTAGCAGTATTGGTTTTTGCTGCCCCAAAAGACACAGTAAAATTGCTTGAAAATGGATTCGGAAAAATATCAAAGTTTGTTTTAGAACCTAAAGACAGTTTCACCACTGGTGAGAAAGTTGCCTTACCGTCGATGTCGATCTGCTTTAAGCGATAATAAACATTGTTACCAGAATTGCCACTGATGTTATCCTGGTGGCTATAATTTCGAACTGAATTGCTGTTTCCCGCACTTTTGATACTAGCCACTTTAATAAAATCCAATCCGTCTGTACTTCTAAAAAGTTCAAAACGATCACTATTCATTTCCTGACTGGTTTGCCAATCCAAAAGGGCTTTACCACTTGAGTACCGACCAGTAAAGGAAGTCAGTTGCACTGGTAGTGGTCCGCAATCAGCAACAATTAAGGTAAAATCATTGAAGTAAGTACAAGCGGGAGTTGAAAGACCAACCTGCGAGGTAGAAACAACAAGGCGATACTTGTAACCATTCATTGCTGAGGTAACAATACCTATATTGTTTGTTAATGTGTAACTGGTTCCAATGTAGGTAGCCTGTGCTCCTGTGGAAACATCTGTATAGGAATTACCGCCGTCAGTACTTTGCTGCCATTTGTACCAGGTATTGGTTTGAGAATTATCGGTTACTATATAATTAGCAGTCACATTGTCTCCAGAGCATTTTGCTGTTGAACCTCCTTGAACAGCTATTTGAGATTCACATACATTAAAGGTGATATCATCCAAACCTAAATCATTACCAATTGCAACACTAGTAGCATTTACCACTTCTAAATCAACAGTACTTGTAGCTGCAGTAAAAGACCCTCCCACTTTAACCCAGGTTGGTGTATTAGTCCCCGCAACGAGGCCAGAATTTGCAATGGTAACACCATTTACTTTAAAAGATATATTGGGATTCGAACCGTTAGTACCACCTCCTGGTAATAAGTTAATTACCCAAGCAGAAAATTCATACGTAGCGCCAATACAAACGGGGATGGATTTTATCCGATAAAAAACCTGGCTGAAAGTGTTAATTGGAGCGCCGTTTACAGCCATGAAATAACCGCCGTCACCCGTATGATCCTTTCCTCTCCAATCACCTTTTATACAATTACCTCCATTTGCATCGCCAATATTTTTAATGATGGTATATGTAAATTCTGGCTCAAGACCGCCACTTGCAGCCGTGTAGACATAATCTGAACATGGAACTGCAACTCCAGAAGAAGAACAGCCCAACAAAGCGTTTCCGATATTTCCGTTCGGATTAAATGTATTTGAACCTGACGAGGTACAAGCACTGGCTGCGGCATTTGGAGTAACAAATGGCGAACTAAAAGTACCTTTTGCGCCCAATAAATTAGGACCCTTTATACCGTTACATTGTGCGTTGGAGATTTTGTGGCTGACTATGCATAAAGCAGCCAACATTAGTGTGTAGAACTTTTTCATTCCGTTGTGGTTTAGAGATTTATAATAAATAAGTAAGCGGAAATGCAAAAGATATAGTGGATTGGTATAACGCTCTTACTAACTTGTAAGAAAAATAATAAAAAATAAGGAGAATTTAAAAGAATAGCTCTCGAGACGATATTTGGGATTTAGAAATTCTATTTCACAGAAACTGTGAAAAGAAAAACAAATATACTTCTCTTTTTGAATTAACCTAATAATTTTAAAAGTTCTGAAAGATAATTTTGAAGACGGAATTAAATTTAAATGAATAAATTAAAGCTCAAAGAGATTAGCAATGTGTAATAATTAAAAAATTCGTTACAGTTATATTCCAGTATTTAATCCGTTAAATAATTGAGATTAGTAATTAAAATTTGAAACAAGAAATTCAGATAAAAAAATACATAACAAAAAAACAAACCTCCAAGCAGCATTTAAGATAGGGCGAGTGTCATATGGTTGTAGTTTATTTTTAGTGTTTCTTAACTGCAAATTATAACACCCTATAAGAAACTTTGATACCCGAAAGTTTAGCCTATTTTGCTAATCTCATGGGAGTTCAAGGAATAATGAGACAATAGTTGTTTACCAAAACCAACTGCTGAGTCCCGCCGTTTTTATGGCGGGATTTTTTATGCCCCGATTGCGTCTCAGCTAAAAAAAATAAAGAAGATCATCTTGGTTATTCCCGTTTGTGTGACAACAGTACGGTTATCCGCAGAAACAAATAAGAAATTACCATGAAGGCCACCAGTACCAATCTGTATTGAAGTGCACCCTTTACTCCCACCACCTCCACCACCGTCTCCTCCTCCACCTCAACTGGCGACACCACCAGCAGTTGTGAAAAATTAGACAGGTTAGCATCTCCCTTGCCGTCACCGCCGCCTTTGTTTCCTAAAGATTAAAATAAAAGGAAAAAATTTCCGGCAATTCCAATTGAAAAATACGCAAAGTTAGTGCCCGCTATAAAATAATAAAAACTAAAAAGCCCGCTCCTAAATGGAGCGGGCTCATTTTTATTGAAAATCATTAAACTGCAAAACTCTCACCGCAACCACAACTTCTGCTAGCATTGGGATTATTAAAATAAAACCCTTTGCCATTCAAACCATCACTAAACTCTAATTCAGTATTCACTAGATACAAAAAACTTTTAAGATCTGTTACAATTCTTATTCCCTTGTCTTCAAAAGCCTGGTCCATTGGCTTTTGTTCATTATCAAAATCCATCTTATAACTCAAACCGCTGCATCCGCCACCAACTACACCTACCCTTAAAAAATAGGATTTATCCTCTCCCAAACCAGCATCTTGCATCAGGTTGATAACTTTCGCTTTAGCCTTATCACTGATATAAATGGCGTTTTCCAAAGGCTTAGGCTGTTCTGCAACAGGCGGTTCAACAACTTGCTCCAATGGTACCTGCGGACATTCTTCCAATACTGTTTCTACAGATATATTTGAAACACTACTATTCATTGTTCTTAACTTTTATTGCGTGTTAAACACATTATTTTAATTGAAAGAATTTTGCAACATCAATTAATGTACTACACTTTCCTCGAACTTAATTTGTTCCATACCATTCTTTAAACGGTAGTCGTTGATGGCTGCTTTGATAGCATCTTCGGCCAATACTGAACAGTGAATTTTCACCGGCGGAAGATTTAATTCTTCTACAAAATCCATATTGTCCACAGTTAGTGCTTCATCAATACTTTTACCTTTCAGCCATTCGGTTGCCAAGGAAGAAGAAGCGATAGCAGAACCGCAACCAAAAGTTTTAAACTTTGCATCCGTAATCATCCCTGTTTCATCATCAACCTCAATTTGCAGACGCATTACATCGCCACACTCTGGTGCGCCTACCAAACCAGTTCCTACATTTTTACTGCTTTTATCGAGTGTTCCTACGTTTTTAGGATTCTGGTAGTGATCAATTACTTTTTCTGAATATGCCATGATTTTAATTTTACAATGTGCTAATTAGCTGATGTGCTAATGTTTTAATATTGTTAGTGTATTCCTTTTATATCGCTCGAATTTAATGTTCTCTATTAAAAAATTATCGAATTGGCTAATCAGCTAATTAATGAGCTGCCCACTCAATCGTACTTAAATCAATCCCTTCCTTATACATTTCCCACAATGGACTCATTTCCCTTAATTTCAATACAGTTTCGCTGATTGCTTTAATTGTATAATCAATCTGTTCTTCATTGGTAAATCTACCTAAACCGAACCTTAAAGAACTGTGTGCAAGGTCATCACCTAATCCCAATGCCTTTAATACATATGAAGGTTCCAATGATGCTGATGTACAGGCAGAACCTGAACTCAACGCTATATTTTTATTAAAGCCCATAAGTAAACCTTCTCCTTCTACATGCTTAAACGATATATTGGTTACATGTGGCAAACGATGTTTTGTGCTGCCATTGATATACGCTTCTTCCAGCTTCATCAATTCTGTTTCCAGCTTATCTCTAAGTATACTAATGCGTTTGGTATCTTCTTCCATATCCTGCATACAAAGTTCACATGCTTTTCCAAAACCTACTATACCAGGCACATTTAAAGTACCGCTTCTCATTCCTCTTTCGTGACCTCCGCCATCCATTTGTGCGGTAACTTTTACTCTTGGATTTTTACGACGTACATACAATGCACCCACACCTTTTGGACCATACATTTTATGCGCAGTAAAAGCCATTAAGTCGATACCATCTTTATTTACATCCACCGGTATCTTACCTACTGCCTGAACCGCGTCCGTAAATAAAAGTACCCCGTGTTTTTTTCCAATAGCGCTTATCTCTCTCATTGGCTGAACAGTTCCAATTTCGTTATTGGCATACATAATTGCAATTAAGATAGTTGTTGGTCTGATGGCCGCTTCCAGTTCTTTTAAATCGATTAAACCATCTGGCTTTACCTGTAAATAAGTTACTTCCCCGCCTGATTTTTCTAAATGCTTACAAGTATCCAAAACCGCTTTATGCTCAGTGGTGGCTGTAATAATATGGTTGCCTTTACTTGCATACATTTCAAAAACACCTTTTATTGCAAGGTTATCACCTTCGGTTGCACCGCTCGTGAAAATAATTTCTTTCGGATCAGCACCTATCAGTTTAGCTACCTGCTCACGGGCGTAATCAACCGCTTCTTCAGCTTCCCAACCAAACGGATGATTTCGGCTAGCCGCATTTCCAAAATGCTCTAAAAAATAGGGCGTCATTACTTCAAGCACCCTCGGATCCATTGGTGTAGTAGCATTGTTATCTAAGTAAATGGGCAACTTTAGCATATATCTTTATTTTCTTTTAATAACACGAAATTACTATAAAAGGTTTTATTTTAGCTGCGTTAAAAGCACCGCTTCATTCATTTTACCTATTTCGTAAACAATTGGTGTGTAAATGTTTTTTTATGTTAAAACTTGAGCATATTGGTATAGCAGTCAAAGACCTTACAACCTCGATACCATTATATGAGAAGTTGTTAAATAGTCTTTGCTATAAAACTGAGTCAGTAATCACAGAGCAGGTGAACACTGCTTTTTTTAAAATCGGAGATTCAAAAATTGAACTGTTAGAAAGTAGTACCAATGATGGCGTGATTGCAAAGTTTATTGATAAAAAAGGAGAAGGTATCCACCACATCGCATTTGAAGTATCGAATATTGAAGTCGAAATAGCAAGATTAAAAGACGAAGGTTTTGCATTGTTGAATGATATACCTAAATGTGGTGCTGATAACAAAATGGTCTGCTTTATTCATCCCAAAACTACCAACGGCGTATTAATAGAGTTGTGTATGGAGCGAACCTAAATTAATCGATTACTGATCGGATTTACTGCTCCCCGGATCCTACCAGCCGTTTAGATCACCGTGTTAAGTATCATTGAATTGTCGCTACCGTTTTTAGGGTTATCTCAGAAATGGATTGCTCCTTCTTTCCTCTCCAATGTTTGTTAAAGAACCGTGTCCGCTATAAACAACAGTGTCCCCTGGTAAACTCATTAATTTATTTTTAATGCTATTCAATAATGCCTGGTGATCACCCATGGGCAAATCGGTTCTTCCAATACTCCCCTTAAACAAAACATCGCCGCTTATTATAAAAGCCTGTTTGGCACAATAGAAACAAATGCTGCCCGGAGAATGACCCGGTGCTTCAATTACCATCAATTCATCTTCTCCCAGCAATATTTTGTCACCTTCCTTTAAAAAGATAAAATCTCCTGTGTAATTATCAAATGGAAGATTGTACATCAATCCTGATGTTGGTGCAAAACTTAGAACCCCTTTTTCGTTTTCGTGTAAATGAAGTTTTAGTTGAAAGGCGTCTGCAACTAATTTATTTCCAAACACATGATCCAGGTGGCAATGTGTATTTAACAAAAACGTGGGCGTTAAATCATTTTGACGTACAAAGTTTTTAAGTAAATCCTTTTCTTCGTCAAAATAACATCCCGGATCGATTATGATGCATTGCTTAAACTCATTGTAAAGGATATACGTATTCTCTTGTATTGGGCTGAAGATGAAGGATTTTATTTTTAGCATATCAAATTGTTTGCAGAATAAAGCGATATTTTTATGATTGGGTTGAATAGATTAATTTTATTGTCAAATATCAATTTCAGTATGGTAAAGTTCAGGATAATTTTCACATCACTCTGTATTCTTTTGCTTGGTGCTTTCACAATATATGGCCAGGTAAACACTGTGGAGTTTGGTAAAAACAGGGTGCAATATAAAAAGTTCAAATGGCAATACTACCAGAGCCGGAATTTCAATACCTATTTTAATCAAAATGGTCAGGAGCTGGCAAAATTTGTTGCACAAGTTGCTGAAGAAGAAGCGCCCAAAATTGAAGCCTTTACAGAATATAGTCTTCAGCGTAGAGCCAATATTATTGTTTACAATGAATTTGCTGATCTGCAACAGTCAAATATTGGTCTCGGTATTGATTGGCAAGTTACCGGCGGGGCTACGCAGTTGGTAAACAATAAAATGGTGGTTTATTTTAATGGTGATCATGCTCATTTACGCAAACAAATTAGAGAAGGTATAGCACGAATACTAACGGACAATATTTTATTTGGTGATGACCTTGGTGAATTTGCAGGCAACCAGGCCTTACTGGATTTACCCAAATGGCTAACTGATGGGTATGTGGCATTTGCCGGAGAAAACTGGAGTACTAAGTTAGATGATGAACTGAAAAGCGAAATCCTGAGTGGCAATTATACCAAGTTTTACGAATTTGCCTTTGACAAGCCGCTACTGGCCGGACATTCCTTTTGGCATTATATAGAAGAGAAATATAAAAAAGAGAATGTTACTTACCTGCTTTACCTGGCAAGAGTCTATAAAAATCTAAACAGGGCCTGCGAACAAATTTGCAAGAAAAAATTCAAAGCAGTATTGGCGGATTTTATGGAGTTTGAAGAGGATAAGTATTTTAAAGACATCTCCAGAAGAAAGGCCTATCCAAAAGGAAATTATATAGAAAGTTTTGACATCAACAAGCGACAAGATTATTACCGGATTAATGTGAACCCAATTGCCCGTAATAATTCTTTTGCGGTAGTAGAGTATAAAAAGGGTATTGTAAAATTAAAATTAAGTGAAGATTTCAGCTATACAACTTTGCTAAAATACGGCATCCGTAGTTACAAAAACGAGACCAACCCTAATTACCCGATTATGGCTTGGGATCCAAAAGGAACCAGGCTTACCGTAATCTATAACCAGGAAGGAAGAATCAAACTATTTGTTTATGATGTGGTTACCAGAATCAAATATCCTAAGCTTGACCTCACAGAACATTTTCAACAGATACAAGACGTAAAGTACATGCTTGATAGTAAAACTCTTTTGTTAAGTGCTACCAAAAATGGGCATACTGATATTTTTACTTACAATCTTGAAAATGAAAAGGTACAACAGATTACAAATGATGTGTACGATGACCTCGATGCAACTTATGTTTCCTTTCCCGGCAAAACAGGAATTATATTTTCAAGCAACCGGCCTAACCCGGATGCAAAAACAGGTGACACCGTCTTGCCTAGCGATAATCGTTACAATGTTTTCCTGATCACCAACTTTGGTAATAAATCTGAACTCAACCAGATTTCTCAATTATCGCATCTTAAGTATGGCAATGCCCGTTATCCGATGCCTTACAACGAAAACCATTTTACTTTCATCAGTGATGAAAATGGAGTTGCCAACCGGTATGCGGGTTTTTTTACAACCAAGGCAGCAGGTGCAGATACATTGGTATTGATTGCGGATGAAATTTTGCGAAATCCATCAGTAAAAGATGTAGATAGTACATTGAGGGTATACAAAAAAACAGACGTGGATTCTATTGCGATAGTAGCAGTTTCACAGGATTCTGCCTATACGTTCCCTTTAACCAACTATGAAAGCAGTGTTGCAGAAACAAGGATTGCCGGTGATAAAAATCAGGTAAGTGAGGTAACAAGACAAAGCGATGAAAAGACACTGTATAAATTAAAAATCGATGAAAATACCCTTCGCCGCCGCAATGTAACGGTGCCGCCTACCGCTTATATGAAAGGAATTGTAATGGCTGATAAAATTGAACAAACGGCTACTGATAATTATGATAAACCTTTTGGCAACGTCGATACCGTAAAGTCGTCTAACGACAACTTGTTTCAAACAGAATTTGAACAGGATAAGAAAGATAGCGGCAGAATTGGGCAAACTTACGAATCAGAAGATTACATTAAAAAGGATGTGCTGCAAAAAGCGAAATTATACACTTACAAACCTGTAAAATTTGGAGCAGAATACGGTGGGGTTGCTTTTAATAATTCGGTATTGTTTAACCGCTATCAACCATATGGAGGTGGGCAAGGCCCAATCAATCTGTCTTCCAACACTGTACTGAACGGACTCATTAGATTGGGAACTTCAGAATTGATGGAGGATGTTAAAATCACCGGTGCCTTTAAATTATCAACAAATTTAAAAGACAACGAATGGCTAATGGCCTATACCAATTTAAAAAGGAGGATTGACTGGGGCTTCACTTACTATAGAAATGCCTATGGCGCTGTGATAGGTGATTACGCTGGCAAAATATACACTAACCTTTACCAGGGAAGTGTAGCCTATCCATTTGATAATTCCAAGAAACTTAAACTGGATCTTGGCATCAGAAATGATAAAGGTGTAGTCTTTACCGATATCAATCGCTCTAGCAGTTTGAAGATTCCAGATATCAAACGCAAATATGTGACGACTCATATGGAGTACGTTTATGACAATACACTTAATCCAACACAAAATATCTGGAACGGTCTTCGGTATAAAGTTTACTTCGACTGGAACACGGATATTAGCAAAGAAAAATTTGCAACAGGCAAATTCAATTTTAACTTTGGGCTTGACGGAAGGTATTATTACCCCATTTACCGCAATTTCATTTGGGCCGGAAGGGCCGCTGCAGAATTTAGCTGGGGCAATCAAAAAACTATCTATTACTTAGGTGGAACAGATGGAGGTTTATTTCCAAAGTTTAATGATAATAACAGGCCTGATCCTGATAATTACTATTCTTTTCAAAGCCTTGCAGTTAACATGAGAGGTTTTAACCAAAATGTTTCAAATGGCAATAATAATATTGTTTTAAACAGCGAATTTAGGTTGCCGGTATTTACTACTCTCTTTAGCAGGCCAATCAACAATGCATTTTTGCGCAACTTTCAACTGGTGCAATTTTTTGATTTGGGTGCCGCATGGAACGGAAGTTACAATGGGTTAAAACGCCCTTCGGTTATTATTGGTACGCCTCCGGTACAAATCGTCAACAGGGTTGGGGGTATCGGTCCGTTTGCAGGAGGTTATGGTTTTGGAGCAAGAAGCACATTGTTGGGATATTTTTTAAGGTTCGATGCTGGATGGCCAATGAATGGTTTTTTCAAACAGGGAGTTCTTAACGTAAGTTTGGGTTTAGATTTTTAAGCCGCTAATTAAGCACCAGTTTGTGATTTAAATAAGATAGCTAATAATAAAAGGGCTCATAGCGTTAAAACTATTAGCCCTTTTTTAATGACAAAATGCAAACTCTTATTTTATAAAAATGTTATAATAAGGCCCTAAAGTCGGTTTTTAATAACTGCTGATACCCAATGGTGCATTATTCTCTGCTTCCCGTTTCTACCGCTTTTTCAACTCCTTTACAAAACGTAATAATGGATTTTATTACACCCCTTGCCAAACATCTATCCAACTGGTGCAAAACATTCAATAGCTATTGTATCCAAACACTTATAACACCTCACTTAACGATAACTATTTATTAAAAATCAACTTTTGCGAAGCAAATTTGGTTTCTAAAAGTGCAGGGAATTATGATTTGTCTTGCCCCTACCTGGCGGGCTAATTTTGGCATAAATTCATACCCACGATCGATGCTTCTGAGGGTTGGATTTCTTTTAATTGCACCAGTGGCGGTAAGCGTATTGTCGGTTAAAAGCTTGGCTTTCTTTTCCATAATATTAAAAAGAAAATGAATATTCGACTCTGTGATGAAGGTTGAAAAAGATAAAAAGTTGTCATTGTCATCTGCGTATTGCTCTTTATTGATGATATTATCCCTTACTACATTTCCATCTTTACTAATTTCAAGCAATAAAATATTATCATAATAGTAACGTGTGCTCTGGTTATTGTTAAAGTTGTTGAAAGGCCGGTAGAATCCCCAATAAGAAGGATTATTATAGTAATAGTTATAAGGACTCATAAAGGGCGAACCATATAAATAATCCCAACGGTTCCAACCCGCATTGTTATTACCGGGCTGCGTAGAAAAATCTTCTGCCACCAACAAGTAGCTTCCATCTTTTTTCAATAGAACACTCCTGATAAAAAAATCGTTTAGCGCAAGTTTAAGATTACCTTTTGTTTTGGCAATTTCCTTTACGCTTTCATCCAACCTGGTAAATACATTGGCATAAGCACTGTCGCCGTTTGCATCCCATATTGAAACAAAAATACCATCAATGTTTCCACGCCGTTCCGTGTAATATAAAGAATTAAACAGGTAGCGCTTATTCACATTGTCTATTTTCATTTTTATATCATCAATAAACAGTCCATTTAAATTTAACTTTCTTATTGAAAAAGTATCGTCAACGGGCTTTTTGCTATAGAGGTAAACTAAAGAGATATTTGAACGGCTACCTTGTTTTATACCCCTTGAAAAAATAAAATTGCCTTCGTTATCCAGCAAAAAATCACTGAACACATCGTCGCGGTCATTAAAGTCCATTAACAACCGTGACCTATGAAGCTGCTGCAGGTTATTGTCAAAGAGAAGTGTAGTGAAATAAAACTGTTCATTTTTCTTCTGAATCTTAAAAATCATTATCCTTTTCTTATCCTCGCTGTTGACGGTACTGTAAATTTTATTATCCCCCATTAAACCAACATGGGTAGTATCCAATTGGATGGGTTTATCGATGAGGTGACCGTTGTTGTCTATTTTTGCCGCCATACAGTAAACGACACTTTTTTTCTGATATTGGTAAATAAAATAAAAGTTATCAGCAAACGTAATGTAGTCTACATTGAAAGCCTTGTCAGGGATAAAATCCATATCTACTTTCTCTTTTAATAACATGTCATCCGCATTGTAAACAGACACCGCATATTTCCATTTGGCATTCTTAAACACCATTATGTTATTATTCATCTTTCCAATAATATCAAAGTTGATATCCCTGCCATCCTCTTTTTGAGTTTCAGAAAAAGTAATGCGTTGAGCAAATGAAGATATTGGCAATAGCAACAAGCAACATATATATGTGATTCCTTTCATGGTATAACTATCTTTACAATAATAAAATTAAGGTTTTAAAAGCAATGATTTTGTGAATAACAACAAGATGTAATGTTTTTTGTTTTTACATAATCATATTATCAATTCAATAATTATGCAAACAATAATAATTACAGGCGGCACCGGAATGGTGGGCAAGCATTTAACAAAACATTTAACCAGCAAAGGTTACCAGGTCATCATATTAACAAGGAAAATACCATCTGCCATACATAACAATTCAAATGTATCTTTCGCATTGTGGAATGTTGCAACAAAAACGATTGACGTTAACGCCATTCAAAAAGCAGACTATATTGTACACCTCGCCGGAGCTGGTGTAGTAGATAAAAAATGGACTGCCGAATATAAATCAGAGATTGTAAAAAGTCGTACCGAAAGCAGCGCATTGTTACTTGAAACTTTACGCAACAATTCACATTCCATCAAAGCCATCGTAAGTGCTTCGGCCATTGGATGGTATGGAGAAGATCCGGCTCCTGGCAAAAACGGCTTTGTTGAAACAGATGAACCAGCAGCAGGATTTTTGGGTGAGACGTGTAAATTATGGGAACAAAGCATTGAACCAGCGGAGGCATTAAATATCCGGCTGGTAAAAGTTCGCATAGGCATTGTATTGAGTAATGAGGGTGGTGCTTTGGCCGAGTTTAAGAAACCCATCCAATTGGGTATTGCAGGTATATTAGGCGATGGCCTCCAGACTGTAAGCTGGATTCATATTGACGACTTATGCAGCATATTTACAGCAGGAATAGAGAATGAACAAATGCATGGAAGTTACAATGCAGTGGCACCCACGCCGGTAAGCAATAAAACACTAACGCTGGAACTTGCAAAACAAATGAAAGGCAAATTTTTCATTCCTTTGAATGTACCAAGGTTCGTACTAAATATTATGTTGGGCAAACGCAGTGTAGAAGTACTAAAAAGTGCCACTGTTAATAGTGATAAAATAAAACAAACAGGTTTTACTTTTTTGTATCCGTCAATAGAGCGAGCGCTTAATCAACTTACCCATCTATGAAAGGATTAGAGATCTGTTTTTACCATACGATTTACACTCCACCAATAAAATAAAAGAAGGTAAGCTATAGCCAGGCCAAGCACCAGCCAGGGATAATCGGTTGGTAACGCACCTTTGGCAAAACTTTTCAGCGGATTTTCCGGAAAGGTAAGCATGCCATCTGCAGAATTCATTGGCAGGTAATCGCCCATACTTCCCAGGTCGATATTATTTTGACTGCGCAACCGGATACTCCAAACATCGAGCAATTGAGATATGAAATTCTCTAATCCCATATAAATAAAAAATACCCCGATCGCAAAACCAGTTCTGCGGATCAACACACCAATTAATACCGCAATCATATTATACGAAAGGGCCTTTAAAAAGAAAAAGCCAACATGCGAAATACCATAGGTTGAAAAAGCAGAACCAGATAACAAGCCAAATGAAAGTGCTGTGATAAAAACAAGGATGGTTGAAAAAATTGCAGTTAAGATTGCCAGTACAATTTTTACGTGAATAAATTGCACCCTTGACCAGCCATCAATGACATTTTGCCGATGGGTACGATAGGTGAACTCATTGGTTACAAGTATGATCAATAGCAACGCAGGCAATAGTAATAACCAACCCGAGGCATAGCTGGTAGTTTGCCAGGTTTTATCAAAATTATAAGGCGAAAATGACCCCATCACTTTAGCGGCATCCACCTGACTGATCATATTTTTATTTACGAGGAATACTATATAATTAACGGTAACTACTCCCAGGGCAAAAAAACTGCTGAGGATAATAAAAGCATTGTAGTTCTTAATCTTCAGCCACTCAATATTTAATAACTTAAACATATTCTGTTTTTATAATTAGTTGGTTAATTCCATAAATTTAGATTCAAGACTCTTCTTTTTTACCAGCAAATGGTTGAGTACTACGCCATCATTAAAACAATGCTGGTTGATGGTTTCAAGGTTTACTGATCCGATTGGGTAATTTAACTGAACGAGGTTATTGAGAACATCCATTGAAGTAAAACCCGATAATTTTTGAATGGATGATTTTAATTTAGTCATGTCCGCAGCTCCCACTTCTACAATATCTTCATTGGCCAGAATTTCGTTTACATTTCCGGTCGCAACCAGTTCGCCCTTTTTTAAAATAGCTACGTGCGTACAAACTTTTTCCACTTCATCCAATAAATGACTGGCCATTATGATCGTCTTTCCTTCCTGGTGTAATTTTTTTATAAGCGACCTGATTTCTGCAATACCCACGGGATCCAATCCATTGGTAGGCTCATCCAAAATTAATACCTCAGGATTACCTAACAGGCAGGAAGCGATTGCCAGCCTTTGTTTCATCCCGAGCGAATAGGTGCTAAAACGAGAGTCTTTTCGCTGTGTCAGATTCACCATTTCTAAAACCCTTGGGATATCTTCTACTCCCCTTCCTTTTACAGCTGCAGCAATTTTTAAATTACGTTCGGCAGAGAGATAATGATAAAAATTGGGCGTTTCTAAAAATGTACCGATCTGTCTTCTGTGGGTTTCATTCGGTACTTCGCCCAACAGTTTGTAGGAACCGGAAGTAGGTTTTAAAATATCCATGATGATTCCAAGCATGGTCGTTTTACCACTTCCGTTAGGACCCAATATTCCAAATACCGTACCTTTTGGAACATTAAAACTTACGCCTTTCAGCGCCTGAACACGTCCGTAATCTTTACGAATATTATCTAAGGAAAGAATTGACATAATGTCGAAAAATATTTAAGTGCTGAAGATAGGTGTTTTTAGAAATTGCCTGTAGTAAAAATAGTATAAGTGGTTAATCTATGGCAAATGCTTTTGGTGCCATATTGATGTAAATTCACCCAGTAGAGCAAAACCAGTGCGACTAAAATCGAGTCGCCTCAACTGCAGGTTATCAATATCTTCCTGCAACACTCTTCGGGTAAAAGGATTAATAGTTCCACCCGGCTCCAACGGAGCAGCCGCTGGATTGTATTGGTAAACCGGCTCTACAATGGTGCCTCTTGGGTACATAATACCGGGTTGTCCCTTCCCCCTGATATCCAACATTGGCGGATGAATCAAACCCAATGTATGTCCATATTCATGAGCAGCGGTAGTAGAAGCATTCAGCAGATTATCCAATTTTAGATAACCGGTATTGCTACCGATAGCGTCTACAAAAGAAATATCTGTACCGGCAAATGTTTCAATCCGGAAAAAATTATTTCTTGGGTTGGTGTTTTCAAAAACCATTTCCGGGATTAAGTTTTCAGCCCAACGACCGGTTATGCTAAAAACTACTTCGTAAAGACGGTTCTTTAGTATTATTTTTCCTTTCGCTGCATTCCAATGACCGGCAATGTCTGCTGCTATTTGAATACTCAATGCTTCATTTGCAGCATCACCATAAAAGAAAAAATCCGAATGAATAACGATTTGTTGTTTGGCAATATTTATTTCCGCTTCGCCCATTTTACTGATTTTATTTTTGCATTAATTTTTAAAACCGTTAATCCCGGGCAACCCGCCACATTTAAAAGCACTCACAATTGAAGGAAATTTATTTACATTTAGAAAAATATTTTATGACCCATTTATGTGTAGACCCGAACATTGCAAAAGCATCTACCCTTTCAACTGATTTCTATAACTCCCCTGAATATTTTGAAGCCGCAAAAGAAAAAATATTTGCTGCTTCCTGGCAATTAGTTGGCAATGCTGCGTTGGTGAAATTTGCCGGTGATGTGCAACCTTTTATATTATTGGAAGGCTATTTAAACGAGCCATTGCTGCTTACCAAAGACAAAGCCGGTGAAATCAACTGTCTTTCAAATGTGTGCACCCACCGGGGCAATATCATTGCTTACAAAGTCTGCAGTAAAGCAACTACGCTTCGTTGCAAATATCATGGGAGATTATTTGAGCTGACTGGTAAATTTATTTCGATGCCGGAATTTAAAGAGGTAGAAAACTTTCCCTGCGAAGAAGATAACCTGCCCGTTCTACCAGTATTCAATTGGGGAAATTTACTATTTACTTCACTCAGCAAAAAAGAGGAAGCGCCTGTTTATTTAAAAGAAATGATGGACCGGTTGAGTTGGTTGCCGTTGGAAGAATTTTACCACCGGCCCGACCTTGATAAAACATTTGAAGTAGATGCCAACTGGGCATTGTATTGTGAGAATTACCTGGAAGGTTTTCACATTCCATTTGTACATGCCGCCTTAAATGCAGCGCTGGATTATGGCGAATACAATACCGAGTTATATCCAAAAGCAGTTTTGCAATTGGGCGTAGGAAAATCAGGGGAAGACTGTTTTGATTTGCCACCCAGCTCCATTGATTATGGCACCAATGTAGCCGCCTATTATTTTTGGGTATATCCCAATATGATGTTCAATTTTTATCCCTGGGGATTATCCGTTAACATCGTTAGTCCGGTTAGTACAAATAAAACCAAGGTTGAGTTTATTGTGTACATGTGGAATGAAGAGAAATATGATAAAGGTGCTGGCAGCGATTTGGATAAAGTAGAACTGGAAGATGAGGAGATAGTACAAAATGTACAGAAAGGAATTGTATCAAGGTTTTACAAGCACGGCAGGTACTCGGTTACACGGGAAACGGGCACACATCATTTTCACCGGTTGATTGCGGAGAGTATGAATCATTGATTGATGTTGAAATGGATTACAAAATATCAATTACTGCCCTCAGTCTTTCCTGGTAAAATTGATTGCCCATGGAGGTGATGGTAATGCCGTTAAGCCATGTCTTTCCAATACCTGCTATATAAATTTTCGCTTTGCAGCAATTGATGATGATTACCTTGGGCAGCAATAACGCCTTTTTCTAAAACATAGATGTTATCACAAAAAGATTTTAAAATATGCAGACGGTGAGTAATAAATATAATGCCCATTTTAGATCTTAGTTTATCTAGCAGGTTCAATACAAATAGTTCGCTTTGCCTGTCCATTGCAGCAGTGCCTTCATCCAGGATAAGCAACTGTGGCTGGTGGTATAAAGCCCTTGCCAAAGCAATCATTTGCCGTTGACCGCCCGACAAATTGATCCCCTCTTCGCCTATTAGCGTAACATAGGATTGAGGTAGGCTTTCTATAAACTCCATGAATCCATATTCCTGTAAAAAACTTACTATAGCCGCTGGCTTTTTAACTATATCGTCAAATGCAATATTTTCCAAAACAGTGCCATTAAAAATATGAATCTGCTGAGGAACAATACCTACACAATTACGCCATGATTGAAAAGAAATTTCGGCGAGATTACTTCTGCTGTTGATAATGATTTCACCGGCTTCGGGCAGGTAATATTTTTGCAGCATCTGCGACAGTGTACTTTTACCGCTACCGTTTTCACCCATCAAAGCTATGATTTCTCCTTTATTGATTTCTAAAAATACATTTTGCAAAAGCCTGCTTCTGCCAGGAAAACGAAAGGCAACTCCTTTAATTTGTAAGGATTGAAAACTTAAAAGTTCCATACCCTCATCTTCTCTTTCTGCTTCAATACCTGTGAACTCAAACATCCTGTCGAAGGCAATTTTAGCTTCTTTAACGGGTATGGAAATTAATGCCAGGTTGGCGATGCTTGGTAATAAGGTACCACACATGCCCAATATAGCCATCAACTGCCCTGTTTTTAAATGGCCGTTTAAAACTTCGTATGCGTTGAATAATAAAATTCCGATTAGAAAAACTACACCAAAACAATTGGCAATCAACGAGAGCTTTATTTGTATTTTGCCCAGTAGAAAAATTTTTCCCTGATAATCTTCGTAGAGCATTTTATTACTTGCTGCAAACACTTGTTGCTTATTGTAATTTTTAACAGGTTCTATTCCGTGCAAGGTAGTAATATAATTAGCCTCACTCATAGCGTAACTACTCATTATAGCCCGTTGCCCGGCAGCTATATTATTGCTTTGGCTGTATATCAATAAAAAATAAAATGGCACGGCACAGATACTAATCAGCCCTACCTGCCAGCTAAATGAAAACAAAAAGCCAAGTGTAACAATCGTTATCAATAAATCGATCACTGCATTGCCTGCTATCTGGCTTATTACCCGTTGTATTCTTGCCGTATCATTTAGCCTCGCAATAAGATCGCCGATTTTTCTTGTATCAAAAAAAGGCTTGGGTAACTGTAGCAAATGCTGGTAAAAGAAATCGATGATGCGAATGTTAAAGTCTTTGCTTTGCCGCATTAAAAAATATTGACGTAGTGCATTAAAAACTTCTCTTATTAGAAGTAGGATTACCAGTAAGGCAATACCCGTGTTTAATTTAAAAAGATCCTTTTTGGGTAAAATATCATCTATCAATCTTTGGCTAAAGATGGCCATCGCCAAGCCCAAAGCAGCAATGCCAATTCCTATACCTATTGAAACGCCCAGTATAAAACTATCTTCTATTAATAGTGCTTTTATCCATTGCAATTTTTTGTTACTAATTATAGCTGCTTTTGTAAATTTTTCGTTGGGTAATAAG
>JBBQQP010000010.1:0-24778 GCA_038215675.1 Chitinophagales bacterium
CATTACTCCAAAGTCTGGAATATGTAAAGCATAATAGGTCTGGTAATGTAATAAAAGTTTTCGCCGGGTATCGTGGTGTAATTTAAACTGGATTAATTCATCCGGTTGCATCACTTTTAATAATTGGGATGTTATTTGCGCCAGTTCGCCTTCAATAAAGTGAGGGTGTTCCGGTTGCGTGGATATAAAATTGCCTTCTTCCAGATCAAGCACAGTCTGGTCTTCAGCATAGTTGTCGTGCACCTGAAAGCCAAAAAAGTGCGGCAATTGAAGTGAAAAGTAAAGCGCAAAATTTGCGGTAACGGCTTTATCTGCATTGTCTAACTGGATCAATACATCTTCACAAAAATAAAACAGGGCTGTATTTTGCTCCGGCTGTTTCAAACATTTTTGCAATAGCTCTACGATGTAGAGTGCAATGCTGTTTTTAATTACATCGCTCAATACTTGCTGAAACAGGTAATCCCATTTAAACTCTTTGATGCGTTGCATGGGCTTAAGATCGCTATGGTAAACAACCAGGTCGAGTATAGCACCCGGTTGAAAATGATTGGCTTTAGCGGATGATTTTTTTGCCGTGCGAACACCATTCACCATGTACGTTTGCACACCGAATAGTTCGGTAAACATGGTAACCACCACACTTGTTTCACCATATTTGATGGTGCGTAAAACGATGCCTTTTGTTTTGTGAGTCATACCCTATGCCTAAAGGAAAAGTTGAAATGGTCAATAAGTTTAATTGTTTTTCAAAAGTAGCATACAATAAATTAGATGGTCATAATAATTATAAATCACTGGGAAACGGGAGATTTATTGAAGTTCACCTTGGGCAGGATAATTGCCGAGGAATGAACTGATTTAGGCTAAGTAGTTTAAATAACGAAGATAAATTGTAGCTGTGGAGCCGCTCTTAGCATAAAATATAATAGAATGTTGTTTCATAAAGGAAACAGCTGCGTAATTTTTTCGGACCACGTTTAGAAGCGTACTTATCTTAATAAATCCAGTTCCAGACAAATTGTTTTTCTTTGCATCTTCTAAATCAATCTTTTATTTATGTGGAAACGTTTAGGGACTTTCGTAATTAATTACCGCCTGCCACTTTTAGTAGCTCTTTTTATAGTAACAGTTATCATGGGTTTTTTTGCCAGTAAGGTAAAACTGAGTTATGAATTTGCGAGGGCAATACCAATCGATAATCCCAAATATAAGGAATACAAGGAGTTTAGAGAAAAATTCGGCGATGATGGCAACGTGCTGGTAGTTGGGGTGCAAAGCGATCGGCTATTTGAATTAAATTTTTTTAAGGCATATAACACTTTGCTGCAACAACTAAAAAAGGTAAGTGATGTAGAAGATGTATTGAGTGTACCTTCTACCATCAACCTGCAAAAGGACAGTGTTACCGAAAAGCTAAATGCAGTAAAAATATTTCCGGATAGCATCAAAACGCAAGCGGAGCTTGATGCTGCAAAAGATATCTTTTTGAACCTGCCTTTCTATAAATCACTTTTATACAATCCCGAAACAAACGCCTATTTGATGGGGGTTAGAATCAATAAGGATTCATTGAACTCGCCTAAGCGTTCACAAATTGTAAAAGATATTACGGCTGCTGTAAACACGTTTGAGAACGATACTAAAATTGAAACGCATTTAAGTGGGTTGCCGTTAATAAGAACCGTGGTAGCAGATAAGTTGCAACGGGAAATGAAAATATTTTTGATAGGTTCCTTACTCTTAAGTGCGTTGATTTTGTTGCTTTTCTTTCGCTCATTTAGTACCATGCTGCTTTCATTGTTTGTGGTGATTTTGGGCGTAATCTGGAGCCTGGGCATACTGCAATTGTGCGGCTACAAAATCAGTTTGCTAACGGCACTAACCCCTCCACTGGTGGTAGTAATCGGCATTCCCAATTGTATTTATTTTATTAATAAATACCATACCTGCTACTTGAGTAGTGGCGATAAAAACAAATCTTTGGTAGATATGGTGAGTAAAATGGGCATTGTAACCTTATTTTGCAACATATCTGCAGCTATTGGATTTGCGGTATTTGCCTTAACCAAAAGTGCAATATTGCAGGAGTTTGGAGTAGTGGCTGGCATTAGCATTATGCTGATCTTTATTATTTCATTTATTCTACTGCCGGCAGTATTAAGCTATTTACCGGCTCCAAAACCAGCACAAACAAAATATCTAAATAATAAGTTGATCACTTCTTTCTTGCTAAGAATAGAGGGATGGGTGATGAACCACCAAAAACCGGTTTATGCGGTAACTGCGTTAGTACTTATCTTTTCTATAATAGGTATTTTTAAATTAAATACGGTTGCTTTCATTGTAGATGACCTGCCTAAGACTGATAAAATCTATACCGATATGAAGTTTTTTGAAAAAAACTTTAAAGGGGTGATGCCGTTGGAAATTGTGGTAGATACCAAAAAGCGAAATGGTTTATCCGGCATGCGGGCGCTTACAGTATTTGAAAAGGTAGATTCGCTGGCACAATATATCGGAGCACAAAAAGATATGAGTCGTCCGTTAAGTATCGCAGAAGGATTAAAGTTTGCAAAACAGGCTTTTTACGAAGGCGACTCTGCCAATTATCTATTGCCCAATAGCTTTGATGGGGCGTTTGTAGGCGAATATTTACGGCCAAACAAAAGTGATAGTAGTAAAAAGAACAACTTCACCAAAATGTTGTCCACTTTTATGGATACCTCCAGGCAAACCACCCGCATCAGTGTTAGTATGGCTGATGTAGGCACCAGGGAGTTACCGCATATTTTAAAAGGCATTCAGGAAAGAGCCGGACAGTTATTTGACTCAAGCCAATATGATATCCTGCTTACGGGTACTACTATCACCTTTTTGGAAGGAAGCAGCTTCATCATTAGCGGGTTAAAAGAAAGTATTTTGTGGGCGTTTCTGCTCATTTCACTTTGTATGCTTTACCTGTTTAAATCTGCCCGAATATTAATTTGTTCTTTGATACCAAACCTGATTCCGCTCGTAATAACTGCCGGTGTAATGGGCTGGGTTGGTGTTCCGTTAAAACCATCTACGGTGCTGGTATTTAGTGTTGCGCTGGGAATAGCAATTGATATCACCATTCGTTTTTTGGTAAATTATAAGCAGGAACTTCCTATGCACGATAACAATATTCCAATGACTGTGGCTGCAACAATTAAAAATACCGGTCTTAGCATTGTTTACACATCCCTTGTTTTAATCGCAGGTTTTATCATTTTCTGCTTTAGCAGTTTTGGAGGAACCATCGCATTGGGATGGCTTACTTCGGTAACACTGTTGGTGGCTACTGTTACAAATCTTGTATTGCTGCCAGTATTATTATTGAACACAGGAAAAGGGCGTAAATTAAATTAATTTCCTCAATCAATTAGCGCATTCATTGCTTTTTTTTAATGTGCAGGATCAACTTCTCCGGCAGCTAAATGTTGGTGGATATTGCCAAACAGTAATGATTGTGAGTATGTTTTTTATTAAAATTTTAATTGAATTATAAAGATTTTGTTGAACGGCGTTAAGGTTATGTCAAATTTTATTTGGAAAATAGAATTAGAACACCAAAATTTGCCATTCTGAAATTTTTGAACAGTTTTCAATAATGCAGCGTTATCATTTCGTTAATTGTCATAAACATTAATGTACAAGCCTATTTTTTAAAAATCTACAAAATCTAAAAAGAGCTTATGAAGAAATTATTTTACTTGTGTACTATTTTGCTTTTCTCTTTGGGAGTAAGTGCGCAAACACGAACCATCACTGGTGTGGTTAAAAATGCCCAGGGATCGCCTGTTCCTGATGTATCTGTTTTAGTAAAGGGTACACGAGGGGGTACAACTACAAATTTAGCAGGCAGTTTTAGTCTTGTTGTTAATGTGGATTCAAAAACGTTGGTTTTTTCTTCAGTGGGTATGAATACGGTTACCATTCCTATTGGCTCGCAATCAGTCATCAATGTATCCTTAACATCAACGGACAAGGTTTTGGAAGATGTAGTTGTAACTGGTTACACTACTAAAAGAAGAACCGAATTTACAGGAGCAAGCACTAAAGTTAGTTCTAAAAAGTTTGAACAGGTGCCATTGGCATCGTTGGAGCAAATGCTTCAGGGACAAGCTCCTGGTATCTACATTGCTTCAGGTTCTGGCCAACCAGGTTCAACTGCCCGTGTAAATATAAGAGGAGTAGGTTCTTTTGGTAATGTAAATCCGTTGTATATATTAGATGGAATCCCGATTGAGGATGGAGTTTTTCGTACACTTAATCCAAATGATTTTGAGAGTATTGATGTGTTGAAAGATGCGGCAGGAGCGGGTTTGTACGGATCCCGTGGAGCAAATGGCGTTATTGTAATTACTTCGAAAAAAGGAAAAGCTGGAAAGACGTTGGTTAGTTACAGGGGTCAGACAGGATTTGCCGAAGCACCTTCCGCTTTGAACCTTGATATGATGAATACAGCTCAGCGTTTACAATATGAAGAGAATGTGTTGGGTGGACCTGTAGGTATTTTATCAGCTACTGCACTTTCAGGATATCCGGGATGGGATTACAGTCCTAAAAATCCCCGCTTCCTTACTTTAACAGCAAGTCAAAGAGCGACTGAAGCTGCATTATTGGATTCGATTAAGCTAATTGATACCGACTGGCCAAGTCTTTTCTTTCGGAGGGGTAAATTTACACAGCATGAGGTGAATGCATCCGGTGGTGGACAAGGCGTTACTTTTTTTACATCGCTTGGCTACTATAAACAGGAAGGGGTACTTCAAAGGTCTAACGTGGAACGCTACACTTTCAGGTCAAACCTGGATTTTAAAACAAACCGGTTAACGATATCCGTTAGAACGAGTGCTGGTTTTAGTAAATTAAACGGCGTTGAAGCTGAGGCAGGTGTGGCACTAAACAATCCGATAGCCGCTTCATATCTTGAGTTGCCTTATAGGAGACCTTTTTTAACAAATGGTAAGGTTGCGGTAGGAGTGGGAAATACTGGCGCAAATGCTTACGACCGTGCTAATACTACCACGGCGCTTACTAACCAGTTTAAAGGAACTTTAGGTGTAACTGCACAATATGATATTTGGGGTGGAATTTCTTTGCGTACGATTAATGGAGTTGACTGGCGAAATAATAATAGCAGCCGCTTTATTGACCCCAATTCTTTTGCCGGCACCTTGCAGTTAATACCTACCGGGGGTACAGTTGGCCAGGGCTTATATAATGAAGGGAATTCTGAAAATCTTCAGCTTATATCTACATCTGGTCTTGCATTTAACAGAACATTCAATTCAAAGCATGTAGTAAATGCACAGGCAATGATAGAGTCCATCAGGAATCGTAGCAGATTTAACAATTTTACTGGTTACGGAATCAATCCAAGATTGCTGAACACTCCGTCAGGAATTACGGCTGGTACTAATGGAAATAATCTGATACCACTGATAGGTGGGGGAAGGACACTCAATGGATTATCCTCTATGTTTGCCATCGCAGATTACACTTTTGATAAGAGAATCACCGTTTCCGGTAGTTTAAGGAGAGACGCACCATCTCAATTGCCGGAGAAAAACAGGAACAACGTTTATTGGACCGCTGGTGCCAGTTGGAATATTTACGGTGAAAGGTTTATGCAAAGTCAAAATATTTTTCAGGATTTAAGACTCAGAGCAAGCTATGGAGAGGCTGCCAATATTAATGGATTGGGTGCTGATTTTGGTTATATATCTACTTATGGATCTTCGAACAGCGCTTATGGAACCGCTATTGTTCCTTCTTCACCAGGAAATGAAGATTATAAATTAGAAACTCAAATAATAGCGAACGTAGGTCTTGAATTTGGTTTGTGGAATAACAGGATCAGGTTCGTAGGGGATTATTTTCAAAAAGATTCTAAAGAGTTATTTGTCAACCAGGAGATTACACGCACAAGTGGATTTACCCTTCTTAGGACAAACATTGGCCAAATTAGAAACACAGGTTTTGAGTTCGATCTTCGTGTGGACGCGATAAAGACGAAAGAAGTATTGGTAACTATTGGTGTAAATGGTGCGCCGCTTAAAAACCGGATTACCAGTCTTGGCCAGATTCCAGAATTAGCCGCTGGTACAGGCATTAGCAGGGTTGGTCTGCCAATTGGAACGCATTTTACCGTAGGTTATCTTGGTATTGATCCACAATCGGGTCTGCCTGTATATGAAGATATTAACGGTAAACCAACATCAATATATTCTGCCACCAATAGCAGGGCTACTTTCGGTACTTTTCTTCCTACTTTCACCGGTGGTGCTACAGTTGAAGTTTCGTGGAAAGGGTTTGCGCTATCAGCCCTTATTTACACCGCACAGGGTGTAAAAAGGTTCAACAATGAATCTTTCTTTTATGAAACCACCAATTCAAATATAGCTTTTAATAAAAGGGTAGAAATGTTAAATACCTGGGTAAAACCGGGTGATATTACCAACTACCAGCGGGTTTCATCACAAAGGCAGTTTAGTAGCAAGGATATCCGTGATGCATCCTTTGTGCGTTTTCGTAACCTTACAGCTGGATATACGTTCACACCGAGGAATAACAAGTATTTACGTAGTGTGAGAGTTTGGGGACAGGGGCAAAACTTGTATACCTGGACTAAATGGACGGGATTTGACCCTGAGGAAAGCAACAATATTGCTACCTACGAATTTCCAAATCCAAAAACATATACCCTCGGTATTGATGTTAATTTTTAATATCCCAAATAAAAGACATGAAACTTCTAAAAAAAATAACTTTGTTCCTGCTACTGGCAATTGTTGCTAGTTCTTGCGAAAAAAAATTAACGGACCTACAGCCTATTGATCAGATACCTTCCCAGTTAGCAATTCAGAATATGGCTGATGTAGCCAACGCTCTAAATGGTGTATATGGCACGTGGTCGGCCCGCCGTTCTATTTATATTAGTGCATTTATTTCAGACGAAATACGCCTTGGTATAGGCACAGAATACCGGAATGTCGGAAATATTCTTTTTAACTGGATCCATGTTTCTGACTCGCAGGATTGGAGAGATGGTGAAACCGGGGGTACGTGGACTAATCTCTATGTAGTGATTGATCGTGCAAACCGCCTATTGGAATTGATGGTGCCTGTAGTTCCAGCCAATGCAATTGAGGATGGATTAAAAATTCAATACCGTGGTGAACTATTGGGCTTACGTGCGATGGCCCACCTTGAGTTATTGCGCTGTTTTTCAAGAACGGCCGAATATAACCCTTCAGAGCTGGGTGTTATTTTACAGACTTCTTTTGTAAAAGCCCCTGCAGCCTACAAACCTGCAAGGAATACGCAAGCAGAAGTAATGGCATCTATTAATGCTGACCTGTTAGAAGCTAGGGGTTTAATTGCTACTACATTTACCAATAATAGCAGAATTACACGAAATGCGATCATTGCAGGACAACTTAGAGCAGCAATGCATGTAAAAAACTGGCAGGGTGTAGTTGACAGAGCGAATGAACTGGTCCCTTTGCAGCCTTTAACCCCAAGAGCTTCCTATGCTGCTATTTGGACCGAGAGAAACCTGTTAGAAAATCAGAGCACCGAAGTTATCTGGAAACTGAATCTTAACTCAGCCAATGCGGGCGCAGCTATTGGTCTTTTATTTCAGGATGGAGGAACTGGAGCGGTGCAGGCATCCCCTGCCGTAAAATTGACTAGTAGTTTCGATCAGGTTAATGACATCCGTTTTTCTACCTTTTTCAAAACCTCTCCCCGCAGCCTGATTGCTAAATATGGTTTCTTTGTAACAGGAAATGGCGAAACTTTCCAGTATGATATTAAAATGATCCGGACCTCCGAAATTGTACTTGCAAGGGCCGAAGCACAGGCAGAACTCGGGCAAATTGCCCAGGCTAACAGTGACCTCTCACTATTGCGAACTAACCGCATTACCGGATACACTCACGCGGCGTTAGCAGATAAAGCCTCTTTAATTACAGCAATATTACAGGAACGTTACAAAGAACTTTGTTATGAAGGTCAGCGATACTTTGATTTAAAGCGTAGAAGTTTGCCAATAGTAAGAGATATTGCTGATGTTGCTAATAATACCGCTATTCAAACATTGCTTCCTACTGATAGCAAATATTTGTTGCCGGTTCCTCAACAGGAGAAATTTGCAAATCCGAGTATTCAACAAAATCCGGGATATTAAAAACATTAAAAGCTGTTAAGAAAGGCTTGTTTATCTAATTCAAAAAAATAATACATGAAACAAATTATAATTATCCTTGCTGCTGGTTGGTTAGTTTCCGGTTGCGGAAAGGTAAATGTTTATACAAATGACTTTTATACTCCTGCGATTTTTATCAATGCATCACCCGGTGTATCAGGCTCACTACCGCAGCCTGGACTACATGTATTTATCGACACTTTCCAGAAATCATCATCCACCATTGCTTACAGGGCTGCATCTGGGTATATTTCCTCAGCTCCGGGCTTAAGAAATGTGCAAGTCAGATCCTCCATAAATCTAAAAACAAATTTTATCGATTTGGCCTCTGAAACATTTACCAGTAATCAAGCCACGACTTATTTCATTTATGATACATTAAGCGTTGATAATCAGAAGCTTAAAACCCTTCGGTTAGACGATAATCTTACTTTGCCTGATGTAGGTTTTATCAATTTCAGGTTTTTAAATGCAGCCGTCAACTCAGCACCTGTTGACGTCACCTTTTTAAGAACAAGTATTACACCAAACGATAGCGTTACAGTAACTAGTCAATCGTATATCGGCCGCACCCCTGTAAGTGCAACCTTTTCGCCTTTTAGCCGGAAACTGCCACTAGGTAATTATACTATTAAATTGAAAACTGCCGGTACTCAAAATGTTTTAATTACGCCTACAACCATTAATTTATCACCGTTCAGCAGTATTTATACTTTCTTTGCTACTGGAACTGCTGTAGGGTTGCCATTAAGCTTGGGAGCAGTAAGACATTACCCATAAACTGTATTTTAGTATTATAAAAATAATCCCCGGATGATTTTCGAATCAGCAGGGGATTTTTAGTTCATTTAATATCTTGTTTTTCCACAGAGGCGAAGTTTATTTTTTCAAAAATTTGAAGATAATGCTTGATCCGGCCGTGAGACGAATAATCTATATCAAATGCAAGGATAAATTGAAAAAGGTATTTAAAATCTTTATTCACTACTGATTAAAACACACCCAACAAAATTACGCATCTCCAGTTACGCCATTATTAAGCACGCTTCAATTTTAAAAACAGGGAAATGCTAGTCCAAAAATGGTAGAATAAATAATTGATTTTTGGGTTAAATTACTTTCGGCAAAGAAAGTTATGTTCTTTCGGTGTTTTAGTTAAAAAAAAATCCCACGAACTAAACGGGCTGTTAAAAAAGCAATAGATATATACTCATTTCAGGGTACCAAAGACCTTTCTCCACAAGGAAATTTGAAGCACACAAATTGGCACCCCAAAAATGAAATTTTATCGCCTTTTCTACTTTCTACTTGATCAATTCCCCCAATTTCATTTCAAGTGTTTCCCCCCTCAAATTACTTCCAACAATTTGACCTTCCGGATTAACCAATACATTGTAAGGAATACCGTCAAAACCGTACAAGGCTACCGCGGCACTGTTCCAGTATTTTAAATCGCTGATTTGGTACCAGCTTAGATTATCTTCTTTGATCGCCTTCAGCCAGGAGGCTTTATCTTTATCAAGTGATACGCCTAAAATAGTGAAATTTTTGTCCTTGAATTTACTGTATGCTTTTACTAAGTTTGGATTTTCACCCCGGCACGGACCACACCAGCTTGCCCAAAAATCTACCAGCACATATTTTCCACGCAACATACTTAATGCAAATGGTTTGCCACTGGTATCAGCCATATTGATATCGGGTGCCAGTTTACCGTCGGATGGCTTTGCTTTGTATTGCGCAATCATTTGATTGTACTGTGCTACAATCGTACCGATGGCCGGGTTATTGGGAAATCTTTTTGTAAGGCCGGCAATTGTCTTTTCTAATTTATCCGGCTCAATATCCCGGGTATAGCCCAAACTAAACATCGCCATGATCGCATTACTGGTAGTATCTAAATATTGGATAATATAACTTTTGTAAGCGGTTTCCTGGGCGGATACCTCTTTTTTTAGTACGGTGTACATGCTATCTGTTTCAACAGGGCTTGGGTATTGTTGTAAAGCCGTAGTTTTTTCTTCCAGGTTTTTTCGCCTGGTATTAATACTGGTAATAAAATTTCGCAGCAACTGATTGGCCGATGAATTGAACACAATCGTTTCTAAAGAAAGCTGGTTGTAATCAGCAGTAACCTTAAGGGATGGGTTGTCATTGATGAAAATAAATGGAGCCTCAGTTTTTTCAAATCTCAGGCGGTAAAGACCTTGCTCCGGCGCTAAAGCTGAAATGGTAAACGTGCCATTTTTTATTACTGTCGTATCCAGTATCATCGGTGGTTTCTCGCTGAAGAATAATTCTTCGAGGAACACTTTCTGGTCCGGGGCATTTTTTAATTCACCTGACACAGTAAATTTTCCCTTTTGATTTTCATTACTGCAAGCGAATAATATTGCCGTGCAAAACACGATTGTAAAGAGCTTTTTCATTTGTATTATTAATTTAATTTTTCGGCTAATAATTTATTCACCACCTGCATGTCTGCTTTGCCCTTACTTAGTCTTTTTACTTCGCCGGCAAACAGACCAATCAGTCCCTTTTTACCACTTTGATATTCTTTTACCTTATCCGGCATTTTGGCGATTACTTCATTCACCCATTCAGCTACCGATCCGGTATCGCTTTCCTGAAGCACGTTTAATTCGGTTGCTATTTGTAAGGGCGTTTTGGCGGGGTCAACCATTAAAGCCATTAAAATTTTGGTAGACGCGATACTAAAATTTACTTTTCCTTCATCTACCAACTCGATGAGTGCCGCTATTTTTGTTGGTTTCAAACTGAATTCATCCAGTTCGATTCCGTGGTCATTTAAATGAGATTTTACAGGCCCCATCATCCAGTTAACTGCTGCTTTATAATGAGTGGTATGCTTAATTATTTCTTCAAAATAATTCACCTGCAATTTATCACTACAGATTACCTGTGCGTCATATGCAGGTAGTTGAAAAACCTCCCTGTACTTTTTTTCAAGTTCTTCCGGCAAGGCCGGCAGCGCATCTTTTATTTGCTGCAAAAATGAATTGGTTATATGAAACGGCGTGAGATCAGGATCAGCAAAATAGCGGTAATCGTCCGCATCTTCTTTGCTGCGCAATGAAAAAGTGGTGTTATTGTCTGCGTCGTAGCTCCTCGTTTCCTGTGTGATTTTTGCACCGCTTTCAACGATATCAATTAAGCGGTTTACCTCCAGGTCGATGGCTCTTTTTACATTGCGGATGCTGTTCAAATTTTTAACTTCTACCCTTGTGCCTAATTTTGTTTCACCTTTTAGCCGGATGGAAATGTTAGCATCACAACGCATGCTTCCTTCTTCCATATTGCCATCGCAGATGTCCAGCCATCTTACAAGGCGTCGCAATTCTGTAATGTAAGCGAATGCCTCATCGCTGCTATGCAAATCGGGTTCACTCACAATCTCAAGTAAAGGAACACCGGCCCGGTTTAAGTCGATGGCAGTATAATGCTCATCCACATCATGCAGGCTTTTGCCGGCATCTTCTTCCATGTGAATACGGTTTAGTTGAATATTTCTTTCAACATCGTTCACTTTTATTTTTACAAAACCATTTTTACAAATCGGGGTAATATGCTGACTTACCTGGTAACCTTTCGGTAAATCGGGGTAGAAATAATTTTTTCGGGCAAAATAATTTTGCTGCTCAATATCGCAATGCAACGCCAGTCCTAATTTAATGGCGAACTCAATCGCCTTTTTATTCATCTTAGGTAAGGTACCCGGATGCGCCAGTGTTATAGGGCTGATATGCGAATTGGGTGCTGCACCAAATGAGGCGCTATCACCACAAAAAAGTTTGCTTTTAGTAAGTAACTGGGCATGCACTTCCAAACCAATTACTACTTGATATTTATCATTTTTTATCACCGGGCAAAGGTAAGGAAGTTACCGGTGCATGAAGCACCTGGTTATAGGGCAATCCTTACCCCGGCTGGCTCAAATCAAAATGCCATCAGCAAACAGCAAAGGCTGTAAGCTAATGGCACCGCAATGCTGGCTATACTTTATAAATCGGCGGTCTTCAGTTTTTTTGGAATTTTTATTTCAAAATCCATCTCTTTATTGCCACGTTTTGCTTTTATTGGATAGGTTGCTTTTGATGCAGATAACAGCAGTTGCTCCCTTGCATCATCTGTATTTTCAATTTTTACACCACCTATGGATGTAATAAAATCATCCTTCTTCAGGCCTGCTTTTTCTGCTGCCGATCCCTCTTCCACCTCAATTACTTTTACATTGCTACCTTCTTCGGTATCTTGTATTTTCAGGCCTAATTTTTTTTGACGGGGATAAGATTTTTCGAGTTGAATAAAAGGATCAGTATTAAAACCAGTTACGGGTGACATAGACTCGATATCAAACAGCCTTTCTTCGTTGATCATATCATTTCCCTTCATGCCTGGTACCTTTGGTGTAGCAAATTTCCGGACATTTACACGGGGGCGAGCATAGTTAAATGTCATAGTACTATTGGTTTTTCTTTCGCCCAGGGTTGCTTTTACACTGCCTGATTTACCATTTCTTAAATAGGATACTTTTACAATATCATTTGGCTTTTTTGATTTAATTACCTCTGATAAGCTTTCACCATCTTCAATTTTTTCATCTCCCACTTTTGTAATAATATCCTCTTTTTTTAAGCCTGCTTTTTCTGCACCACTCGCTTTAACTACTTCAGTTATTTTTGCACCCCCGGCTGTTTTTTCGGTGGTTACGCCCAAAAATGGTTTTATCGTTGCTTCCTGATTATTCCATTGGTTCATAAAATCTTCTTTGAACGAATAAGAATTTTCAGGAATAGTGAATGCCAATGAATTCCCTCCCTGTCTTATAATCATTTTGCGTTTATCAATGGTAACCCCGGCATCCTTAAACTCTTCCAGCGGCTTACCATTTACGGTGATCTGATCACCGTTAATTTCAACTTTTAAATTCAATTTCTTATCACCTTTATTGCGAATGATGATTTCCTCCGTTTCTTTACTTTTAGGGGTCGTGCTTTTCTCAGTGGATCTTTCAACTTCTTTTTTTTCAGTAGTCGTCTCCTGCGCATTGATGCAAAAAGGAAGACTTAATAAAGAGAGAAGTGCGAAACCGCTTATTAATTTTTTCATGATTTAATATTTATGTACGAAAAGCTTAGTAGATCAAAAGTAATAGTATTTGTTGGATTACGAAACTATTCGCATATTTTTTGAAGGCTTTAACAAAATGTTTTTATCCGCTCGATAAAAATTTTTAGTCGATTTTGAACTAAGCTAGTTTTGATGGGTGTAAATTTTACTGTTAGTTTATTGTTCAGCAGGCTTTAAATAATCTCCGCGATATGTTTGTGTATGTTGAGCGCAATTTTATCAGTCGGCACATCATTGTCATCACTGCCAAATGGGTCTTCAATTTCTTCCGCAATTAATTCAAGACTTGCCAGCACATAAAATATAAAGGCTACCACAGGAACAACGTAGTACCCCAGGTTGAAAACATATCCAAACGGAAGGGTCATAATATAGAAGAAAATAAATTTCTTGATAAATACGCTGTAGGAATAAGGGATGGGTGTGTTTTTAATACGCTCGCAGGCACCGCAGATATCAGTAAAAGACTGTAGTTCGGCATTTAAAATAATCAATTGGTCACCGCTTAATTTATCTTCTTTGTACAATTGCTGTATATGTTTGTACATTAACAACGCTATTTGATTGGGCACATGTTTATTGTGATCAATGTGTTTGATAATGTGGTGATGATCATCTTCTTTAAATAATGAAATCCTGGTATTTTCCGACTTAAGATGCTTGTGTAAAGCATAGGCAAAGGCAGGTATAATTTTTCTGAAAAAGGTTCTTTGTTCGGGTTCGTTTTCCGGAAGCATCACCGATAATTTCATCGCCAGGTTTCGGCTATTGTTAACCAGACCTCCCCAAAGTTTTCTGCCTTCCCACCATCGGTCATATGCTGTATTGGTTCTAAAAACCAACAGCATCGAAATGGCAAAGCCAAGCAGGCTATGCATTACTGGTATATTTTTTACATGGCTTGTTTCGGCTAATTTAAAATAGGATGTTTCAAGATATGCAATCAACCCGGAGTAAAAGCAAATAGCAATAATCAACGGGAATAGTTTTCTAAAAGTATCTGCCTTATGAAACCTGAATATAAATGTGAACCACTCTTTTGGATTGTAGCTAATCATGTTCAGTTGTTTGGCCAAAGTTATACAATTCATTCCCGCAACAAATTAACTGTAGTAACAAAGGGTTTTAATTTTTAGGGAATTTTTGAAAGCTTGCTGACTGATCAATACTAAGCAACCAACCAGGATGATTGGCAGGCTATTTATTTGAAGTGAAAAAAAATGAGTGTCCATTTAAATACAAAATGCGCTTTATCAGTTTGCTTTTTCAAACCTCAATACAATAAATGCAAATTGCACTTTGCTGGTTCTTGACATTAGTTAAATGGTTTTTTTATAACCAGTTCGTTTAGTTTTGATTTTACCTTTTCTACCTCAATAGTTTGCCTTTCCTGGGCTTTGATATTGTATTCAAGGTCACTTTGTAGTTTCCTTATTTTCTTTTCCAGATCGGCCTGGTCTTCTTTTAGATTTGAAAGGTTTTTTTCTTCTTTTTTTACATTCGTTTGCTGGTTGGCGAGGTCTTTATCATATACTCCCTTGTTTACAGCTGGTATCATAGCCAATAGAAACGAATCTCCGTTTTGTAATGAGGTAATTCCGGCATTGCCTGAAGCATCCGATTTCAATTTTTCATCAGTAATTTCGCCTGCGCCTGATGCAATGAAATAGATCAATGTCTGGTCTTTTTCCTTTTTACTTTTCCGGTCAACTTTAATGAAAGCATCTACAGGTTTCACCGGATCGATGGAAGTTAATAAGACATTGCGGTACACCATGAATCCTTTTATTTCTTTGGGTTTTGTTCCCATGGATTTAAATTTCTGTTTGATGGCTTCTTCCACAATATCTGAAGGGGCATTCAATTCAATTTCGTAGCCATTATACTTAATACCGTTAAACTCGATGTATGATTTCTTTGCAGTTGCTTTCTGAAATGTTGAATCCTGTGCAAAGGAATAAGTAGCTGTTAAAATATAAAAAAGGATTATCAGGTATCTCATTGTGTTTAATTTTTTTGATTAAAGTTAAGGGCAAATTAAACATCTCAAAAGGAGAAAGTAATATAAAAGATACAGGAATGGTAATAAAATTTTTAAATAAACAGAAGAAGATAGTCCAAAGAAAAGATAGCTGTTGAGCAGAGAACAGATTAATAAGTAAACGGAAAATTTAGACATGTTGTATTTAATCCTTCTTTCAATAGTAGTGAGTCGGTCGGAAAATGCATTTCAAAAAGCAGTTGAACAACCTATTTATATGAAATGCCTGCCCTATATTTGATTTGAACTGTTATTTTCTATTGCTGTATTTTTATGGAATGCATCCATTTACATTACAGCAACTTACTGGTAATACAGACATTTATTTGCTTGATCAGATTATGAAAGGAAGATACAGTGAAAACGATTTGGTTTTAGATGCCGGTTGCGGTTTGGGAAGGAACCTGCATTGGTTTATTTTTAATCAAATAGAATGTTTTGGTATTGATATAGATGCCATCGCAATTGAAGAGGTAAGTCATCAATACCCCGATTTCCCAAGGGATCATTTGCTAATTGGTCCAATAGAAAATATGCCTTTTGAAAATTGTTCTTTTGATCATGTCATCAGCAGTGCTGTTTTACATTTTGCTGAAAGTTATTTACAGTTTGATGCTATGATTCATGAAATGGTAAGAGTATTGAAACCGGAAGGCAGCCTATTTATCAGGATGACTTCAGACATAGGAATTGAAAACAGCATTTTTCCAATCAGTGATGGTGTTTATTATGTTCCCGATGGCTCTACCCGATTTTTGCTAACGAGGGCAATGCTACAAAAGCTGTTAAATAAACATCCAATAGTGTTAATCGAAGAGGTAAAAACGGTTAACGTAAATGATATCCGTTGTATGACAACATTGGTATTTAAAAAAGAAATTTAAATTGAAGGCAAAAGATAAACAGGTGTATAAAATTCATTCCATTATTTTAGCAATATTATTTCATCTACTTTTATCTGCTCAATTATAGCAATGCACAGAATTAAACCTGATCTTGACATTATTTTAGATATACTCAAAGAATCGCTTGAGGCCTATCCCAATTCTAAATTTATTGAAAGTTTATTGTATCAATACCAGGAAAGGGGAAGCCTTAGTAAAAAGCAATTGGAAGGGTTATTCAGCAAAGCGTCTGGTGTAAACTCACTATCACCGGGTAAACTGGCTACCCTGGAAGCAATTATATTAAAAATGCCCAACCGGGAAAAAGCACCTGCATCGATGGCCCACAGCAATCCGCCTGAGAAAGAAAACCTGATGGAAAATCAATTAAATGATATCTTATTAAAATACCCACAACACAAAAGAGTACTTTTTATTAAATTGAAGTTTGACAATAATGAACCTCTTTCTTCACTGGAAAAATCTGAAGTAGAACGGTTTCATAAGCTGCTGATAAAATAGGTTTTTATAATTGTTATATGCAATGTAAAGTTGAATGTTGTACTTACAGAGATAACAAAATTGAATACAAACTTTATAATTAGTTACAAATGATGATTCATTTAAGGCTTACATTTTTGGCAAGCTTTTTACTGGTGCTTTTCAACAATCCATCATTCGCACAGGTGGTTGGATGTACAGATCCACGCTCCATTAATTTTAACCCTTTGGCCACAGTAAATGATGGAAGTTGTACCTACACTATTACCAGTTATACGCCCCCAATAAAAGTAGATCCAATCAATGCAGTATTGGTAGAGAGCAGCGGATTACAAATGGCTGGAAATTATTTGTGGAGTTTTAATGATGGTGGTGGTGCAGCTGCCATCTATAGAATTGATACAATCAGTAATGCCATTTTACAGACAGTTAACCTTTCCGGTGCTGTAAATATAGATTGGGAAGATATTGCTTTCGACGGTACTAACTTGTATGTAGGCGATTTCGGAAACAATTTGAATGGAGCAAGGACGGATTTAAAAATTTATAAATTTCCGCTTGCATCCATACCTGATTATGTAAACAATCCCGAAGTAACGATCCCTTCACTGAAAATTGAAATCATTAATTTCTCCTACAGCGATCAACCGAAGCCCATTTTGCCAACATCGGCTAATAATACAAAATTTGATTGCGAAGCAATGATAATAGATGGAGGAAAAATCCACCTGTTTACAAAAAACTGGATCAATCTAAATACAACCCACTACGAAATTAATTCGCTCACCGCCGGTAACTATATTGCCACTCCATTAGAAACGCTAGTTACCAATTACCTGGTAACTGCTGCGGACAAAGCAGTGGGTAAAAAATTAATAATACTGTTGGGATATAAAAATTCGGGATTAGGCAACCATTACCTGCATCTACTAACAGATTATGGCGGTGGAAAATATTTCAATGGAAATAAGCGACAGATTGATTTGGCGGATGCTACTGTGATGGGTCAGGCAGAAGGAATTAGTTTTAGAACTGACACCTATGGTTATATCAGTAACGAAAGATTTTCCCGAACTATTTTACCAGGTTTAGATATAGTGGTGAACCAAAAATTACGCAGCTTTGATATTTCGGCTTTTGTTCCCGACTTGAAACCTGTTTATATTTTTACAGGCGATGGTAATTGGGATGATGCCATTAACTGGGATAGCCTTATTATGCCTTCAGCTTCCATTACTTCCAATAGCGAAATAATCATATATCCCGTCCAGGGTGGACAATGTTTATTAAACATTCCTTACACCCTTGCGGCAGGTGCAAAGTTCACTATAAGCGCAACTAAAACTTTTGTTGTGATGGGCAATCTTACTTTAAAATAATATGCCGGATGACTTTTTTTAAACCATACAAATATTTAAAAAAATTTCTATAAAAAAAAGAAGCTACCGGAATTTAATTCTGGTAGCTTCTTTTAATTGTTAGCTGTATATATAGAAGGTACGGATTAAAACAATTAGCTAAATAAACCGCCCTTTTTTAATGAACGTGTTCCTTCACCAATCTTAAATCCATTTTGATAAATTTGAATAATATAATTTCCTTGCTGAAAATTTGACCCCGGCTTAAAAGCAAATTCAACATTTTTCTTTTTGGCTGTTTCTATTTCAACCGGTACCTTAGCTGTAAACGATTTATCGCCATCTTCACGTGTCGTAAATGTTCCTGAACCTAAAGCATCTACTGATAATGCCTTGCCATCAGGTCCTATCACAAGTACATATACATCAGTCATACCCGGTTGTGCAATTCGGTTGGTTACATCAAAACTTACTACTAGTTTGTCTACACGCTTTGCAACGGATGAAACTTTTTCTTTACCATTGTTCTTAACATTTATTGGAGTAATGTTAATGTTGGAAGCATTCAATGTAGAAGCTACATCCACTTTCTTTTCAAGGTCCTGTTTTACTACAGTTGTAGCAGTTAGGTCAGTAGTTAGTTTTTCTTTCTCCTGGGTTAATACAACTTTATCATTTGATAGGGTTGAATTTTCTTCGGTTAGGCGGGCAACTTCCACCTGCATGCTTTCAATCTTTCCATTTAAAGATTCAATCAGCATTTTTGCTCTTGATAGTTCAGCAGCGGTTGCATTTTTCTTATTTAAAATACTGCGGATTTCAGTTTTTACTTTTGCAATTTCACCGTTTTTTTCTGTCAGCTTTCCTTCTAAACCTTTATTGATAGTTGACATACTATCGAGTCTTGCCAAAGAAGCATCAAAACTTTCCTGTACTTTACTTTTCTCGTCAGATACAGATGCAATCTGTACCTCTTTCTGGGTTAAAACTTCGCTTGTTTTATTTTTATCAACAATCAAATAACCGCCCAGGCCTATAACACCTGCAGCTAAAACACCGATAACGGCATTTTTGATATTACTATTTCGCACCGGTTCTTTTGATGCATCTGTTCTTGGAAAATTATCTGTCGTATTCATGATATTAAGTTTTTGTTTTTTTAAATATTAAGATTTATTGGCGCCTGAATACAAGTTTTCCAAAACCGTGCCATAAATTTTCTAAATCTTTTCTTAAATCTTTTAAAATAAGCCATAACGGGTACGAACAGTCCGATAAGAAATGGATAGCTGCCATGCAGATAGACTGAACAAATAGCCTTAATAAAAAATAAAATAACCGACAAATATTTGTCGGTTATTTTTGAAAGTTATTTTGAAAGAGTCTACCAATCTACCTCATTACTGATTTTATTTTTTACCTGGGGATAGATATTGCGATATAATCTGTTTAAAATATCTTCCCTGGTTGGGTTATTAAAATTATTGTTTACAAGTGCCCAGTCATTGTCACTCAATGCCCTGCGGTCGCCGGTAAAAGTTGCATTTTCCTCCAACCAGTCGAAGTTATCTGTGTATGAGTTGTAAGTAATGTTTCTTCTTGTAGCAACTTCCACAATGTTCACATCCATTTGAGCTCTGGCATTAAAAGACTGTTTTTGAATATTGAGTGTAGCATACACGGTTTGATAAACTGATTTTCCGGAAGTATCTTTTCCACTCTGTACCTGTTTGCTTACGTTTCTTGAGTAATTGTAAACGGCTGGTCTTGGTATGTCCATATTACGGAGTGTAAGATCAACCACCCAATCAGGCTCAATATTGTCACGCCTCGCCTCCCACTCAGTGTAAAATCTTGCTGGGTACCGGGTTGCAAATTTACCCCCTAAATCTCTGATAAGATTTTGCTGAAAATATTCATTGCTATAGTTATAACCACCATTACCCCATCCGGTATTAAAGAAAAAGGAATTGTCTTGAATGGGATTTACGAGCACATTTAGTATACTGCTGCTATAAGCCTCATCCATTTGAGCCTTGCTGTCTTTAAAACCTGCCACCCATCCATCTGATTTTTTAAAAGCTGAATAAGCCTTTTTTGCATTTTCCCGTGTGTTGGATTTCAAGTAGTTTTCTCCCATTTGGTAATAATCCTGTGCCGCAGACAGTTTAATATCCTTTATTTGATTGTAATAATTAGTAGGTGAAACAAGTTGTTTTGCAGAATTAGAATTATTAATCGCATCATACATGTTTTGAAGTATGTCGTATTCGGTATATATTTTGTCCCATCTGCTAATTTCATAACCGGTATTATAGGCAGCAATTTTTTTCAAATGGCGCTGCTGAGCCTGTTTGTATACCACTGGTAAAGCGTTGGTAGCAGCCTCATCGCTACCCTGCTTGTTTAGTTTTTTTACAACATCATACAGCGTCCTATCCTCATCGCTACGCAGTAAATAATCTTTGCTGGATTTGCAGGATGCCAATAATATGATGGCAATTACTGCAGGTATAAAATTTTTCATATCAGGTGATGTTAGTAAACGAATTATTTGCAAAGTGAATACCAGAAAAATAGATTTAAAACTTGTTATCGTTATTTTAACAATAGGAATAATTTGAATGTAAACGATTATCGTACTATCCATTTATTTAAGATAAAATTCAATAACATCCTACAAACGATCTTCTTTCCAGATCAGGTTACAAACCTTAGATAATATTCAGTTTTCAGGTTAACAATAACATTTTTCAAGGCGTGTATCTTCTAAGTGCGTTAAAAAATAACGAGGAGAATTCGAAATCCAGGTTTAGGTAAAAGCGTTGGCCTCGAGATTTTATTCATGATTGACAAAAGTAAATGCTGTACACCACACCATTTAACCACTTATTTTTCCGTTTATCAAAACAGGTCAATGGTTTTATTTTATGCTACACTGCCTGTAACCCAATACAGACATAAGTTTATGCGTAAGCCTATTAATATTTACAACCCACTACTAAAAAATAAATGGTATTATGTGTTACATAGTACTAAAAACATTATATCTTTGTGTAAGAAAGGTTATAAAACCTATGGTGAATTGAAGATCCGGATCTAAAAATTCACCTGCCGAAAATGCCTTTAAGTATAGCCATGAATATTTAAAAATTGAAGCCATGAACATTGATAACACAGCCAGCCAGATGCGGAAAGGAGTTTTGGAGTTCTGTATTCTTTCGGTGATTAAACAGGGGGAGGCGTATCCATCAGATATCATTGATAAAATGAAAGCCGCTAACCTGAATATCCTTGAAGGAACATTGTACCCACTGCTTACCCGGTTAAAAAATGCAGAGTTTCTCACTTATCGTTGGATAGAGAGCAACAGCGGCCCGCCTCGTAAATATTTTTCACTAACAGAAAAGGGCGCTGCATTTTACAAAGAACTGGAAGCCACCTGGAATGAGCTGGCGAATGCAGTGAAAGCACTTTCCAAAGCAGAACAGGCCTTTTCAGCAGTGCAGGCTCAATCTGCCGAAAAGGATCAAATGAATAGCGATAACTCAACAATAGTTCAGGATTAAAACTTCAACATCCCATAACAAAACATCATTGCCTTATCCCGATAGGTATCGGGATGTTTTGGGAACAACCAACTAGCGAAACATTCTAACACATTTAGCCATGAAACAAGTAATAAACATCAACTTCCACGGACAAGTAGTTCCGATAGAAGTCTCCGCTTTTGAGTTACTTAAAAATTATACCGATAGCCTTTCCCGCTATTTTGCCAACGAGGAAGGAAAAGAAGAAATCATCAATGATATTGAAAGCCGCATTGGTGAATTATTTCAGGAAAGGTTAAAGAAAGGCGCTACCTGTATCACTGATGATGATGTTAATGCCATCATTAAAAGTATGGGCCGTCCGGAAGAGTTTGAAGAGGAGAATAATACTGCTCCAAATCAAAACAACAGTTCACAATCAAAGGGGCCAGAACCATTTCCACCATTTACCAATACATCTAAGCGCTTGTTTAGAAATGAGAACGATAAGGTGATTGGAGGTGTTTGTGGTGGATTGGCCAACTACTTTGGTTTAGATACTATCCTCGTAAGAATCATATTTGTAGTGATTGCCTTTGCAGGTGCAGGAATTTTGGCTTACCTGATTTTATGGATAGCGGTACCAAGCAGCGCTTCAACCGAAATTGGTGCAACCCGAAAGAAACTATTTAGAGACCCCGATGATAAAATTATTGCAGGCGTGTGTAGCGGTATCGGTAACTATTTTGGCATTAGCTCGTGGGTTCCAAGAATATTATTTCTCTTGCCTTTTTTATCAATTGTATTTCGTTGGAGCAATTGGGGTTTTATGGATTTTCCCAACTTTCTTAACCTTACTTTTAGTCCCGGATCATTAATAGTATATATCATATTGTGGTTGGTTATTCCGGAAGCTACCAACACGGCTGAAAAACTGGAGATGAAGGGTGAAAAGGTAGACCTGAATTCAATTAAGAACTCTGTGGTGGGTGAAATGAAGGGTGTACAACAAAGGGCAGAAAAATTTGGACAAGAAGCAAAAACATTTGCCCAGGAGAAGGGACCGGTATTGGGAGCCGAAATGAAAACAGTAGCAAAACGCACCAGTAGATCGTTGGGTGATGTGATTGTATTTATTGTGAAAGCATTTGCCTACTTCATAATTGGTTGTGTAGCGTTTGCGCTGGTTGTTGGTTTGTTTTCTCTTGCGATATTTTCAATTGGAATCTTTCCTTTAAAAAGCTTTGTATTGAATGACGGATGGCAAAATTACTGGGCATGGGGTACCTTATTATTCTTCATTGCAGTGCCCGTAATAGGTGTTATTACCTGGATCATTCGCAAGCTGGCAAAGATGAAAAGTAACGGAAAAATTTTAAGATTTTCATTTATCAGCCTTTGGATTGTTGGATGGTTTTGTTTTATCTCCATGGTTGCTTCAGTTGCGAAAGACTTTAAAAGCACCAATGACATTTCTGAACAGGAAATTTATCTCAACAATCCATTGGTAAAAAAGCTTGAGTTAACTACCAATTCACCTTCTAAAAAATATTTTCGTAATAAATTCTTTCGCTTAGAACCGTTTGAAGGACTGGATGAAGACACTGTATTTGTAAAAAATGTTGAAATAAAAATCCTTAAGTCACCCAATGATAGCTTTAGAGTTACCCAGTTGAAAATGGTGAATGGTCGTACCAGGCGTTTTGCTGATACGTTGGCTAACCTGATAAATTACACTGGCGAACAAAGAGATTCATTACTGGTCATGGACAAAGGCATCGCAATTACACGCCAGAATAAGTTTCGGAACCAACGGGTAATAATTACAGTGTATGTACCAGTTGGAAAAGAAATAAGAATAGACAAGAGCCTGGGCTGGGGAGACAATGTTTACTTCGGCGGTAATTGGAACGATGATGAGTTTAACATCGACACTGACGATGAAGAGAGAGGATGGAAGTCTAATAAGAATTATATCATGAAGGCGGATGGACTGTATTCATTGGATGGTGAGCCCGCAAACTGGGATAAAAGACAAAGGAATAACAAAGTTAAAATAGGAAAGGACGGAATCGAAATTAACGACAATGGAAACAGGATTCGCATAGATAAAAATGGTGTAAAAATTGATGATTCAGCAGATGATTACCGGTATGATAATAGCCAGCCGGCAAATGCATTGGACTCGATGAAACTGAAGCTGGAAAGAGAACAGGAACGTATAAAAGACTCTTTGGAAAAAGTAAAAGAAAACATCGAAAAGCAATTAGAAAAAATAGGTAATAATAAAAGCGAACCCGAGGCGCTAAGCAGTTATAACCTGCAATCCTATCTTTTGCTTGTGCATATTGATTAAAATAGTTTCAATAGTTGAGTTGAAGTGAAACAAACAGCGGTCCTGTCAGCAATGGCAGGACTTTCTGTTGCTGCAACATCCTCTAAGAATGAATTGAAAACTGAACGATTGTTATTGTAGGAAAAAAATGAAAGTTCAATTTGTAAAAGGTGAAATATAGGCCATTCAAAAATCACAATTAATTTGATACCAATTGCGATACAATAAAATGTCGTAACTGAATAGGAAATCTGTTGATGTATGTTGTTTTAAAACCAGGCCCAGCTATTTTCTACAACCAATTTATTTTATTTTACTTTTGTCCTCGTCAATTTTTATTCCTTTAAACAATCACTATATAATGAAAAACACGCCGTTTACAGCAAAACACATTGCCCTTGGAGCCCGGATGGCTGAATTTGCAGGATTTAATATGCCCATCAGTTATACGGGTATTAATGAAGAACATGCTGTTGTTAGAACAAATGCGGGCGTTTTTGATGTAAGCCACATGGGGGAGTTTATCCTGAAAGGCGAAAATGCCTTAGATCTGATACAGCGGGTAACTACCAATGATGCCTTCAAACTCACTGCCGGCAAGGCGCAATACAGTTGCCTGCCCAATAATGATGGCGGAATTGTAGATGATCTGCTGGTGTACTGCCTCGAAGAAAATAAGTCTTATATGCTGGTGGTAAATGCTGGTAATATTGATAAAGACTGGAACTGGATTAGCAGC